>JBGOTD010000077.1:0-2663 GCA_041476285.1 Candidatus Micrarchaeaceae archaeon | reverse complement strand
TTTTTTATTTATTAATTTTATTGCCTCATTAAGATTTCTTATAACGTATTTCGGCTTCTCCAGTTTCTTTACATGCTTTAGTCCCGAATACCTGCCTTTGGTCCTTTCAAGCCTTACAGAAATGCAACCAAGCTTATTTGCATTGATTATGTCCTTGTCCAGCCTGTCTCCTATTACCATTACCTCGTTGCTGTCGACTGACAGGCCATCAAGTGCATTCCTTAGCGGCTTTGTAGTAAACTTGTTGTAGCCCACCTCTTCAGATATTGATATGACATTGAAATGTTTCGCCAGATGCAGCCTCTTTATTATTTTTCTTTCCCTTCTTGATGTTCCGTCAATCACTACGCCTGCCTTCATTTTCTTATTTTTGATTGCTACAAGAAACTGCTTTGAATCAGGATAGAGGCTTACTCCTTTTATGAAAGCTTCGTCATATTTTTTGATAAGCCTGTCAAATTCGGCTTTTGTTATCTTTATTTTTAGGCTTTTTAACAGACCTTCCAGATAGAACGGCGTCCAGTTGTGTATGTTTGTCTTCTTGCCAAGCCTGTTCTTGGCTTTTTCTGCAATATCTTTCATCATTTTGCTGAATTCCGCATTTTTTAAATTTGCACCTTTTGAGAGCAGATAACGGTAAATCACTCTGTTTGCTGCCTTATAGGATTCACTGACGTCAACCAGTGTGTCTCTGAAATCCAACAAAACTGCTTTAATCATAGGATCACGCAGTCCTCAATGCTTTTCTGCCTTACTTTTATATGTGTCTACTATCTTCAGTATCCTCTTGTTCAGCAGGAGCAAAGAGACCCCGACTATTATAACTAGGATTCCAAGGAAGATGAGATTGCTTGGATGCACTATCTCTATTTTCCAAAGTATTATGCATATTGCACCAGCAACAATCCACCCTAATGCAGGAATTATAACCTCTTTTCGCATCGTAAACAACTCAAATTTCTATCCTGTCGTTCATGTTATGAAACGTCTGCTCAGGATTATTTCTTGAAGCCGTCCTGAGATTTTGTGCCTCGCCAATCGCAGATTCGAATTCGTCCTGCGCTATCGCCTTTAATGAGGCCTTTGCAACTTCCTGCACCGTGATGCCTTTTGGTGCTCCCCTCTTAGCCCTCATCCCCTTGTCCAATTCCGTGTCTGTTGTCGGAGGTATTATCTCGAATACTTTTACAGAGGTATTCCTAAGCTGGTGCCTGAGTGTCGTGCTAAATGAGTGCATCGCTGCCTTTGTGGCACAGTATACCGGAAACAAGACTATTGGTATGAACCCGAGCCCGGAAGATATGTTTATTATTGCAGAATTGTCCTTTTTCATAAATGAGGGTATGAAATATGCCGACAGCTCTATTGGTGCAACCAGATTAATTAGTATTTCATCATCCTCTTTCAGCAGTTCCTCTCTGCCTTTCTTAAAATCAATAATTCTTTGTATGCCTGCGTTGTTTACTAGAATGTTTGTATCTGGAAATTTGGATTCCATGTGCTTGTAAAGCGTTTCACGGCCCTCTCTTTTCGAAAGGTCGCAAGCCATAGTGTGGATTGATGGTAATTTTTGTTTTGCTTCAGACAGCTTTGATTCCCTTCTGCCGTATATTATTACCTCGTTTCCGGCATTTATCAGCTCCTCTGCTAATGCCACCCCTATTCCTGTCGCTCCACCTGTAATCAATACGACGTTGCCGCTTGTTTTCATAACCCCACATAATAATTCGCCAGGGTAGGGATTTGAACCCTAAATTCCGTGAGGAAACCGGTTGCCTTGTTTTTGCATCACTAATCAGCTCTTGATGCTTTAAAGCTCAAGACCGGCGCGTTACCGGATTCCGCCACCCTGGCATATAAGAAGTATTTAGTATCTTATTTTAAATTACTGCTGTTTTTCTTCCTTGCCCTCTTTATGCTGTCGCACTTTCAGAACCCTGCTTAATATGGTGCTTACGCTTTCCCCTATGTCCCAATATCTTTCCTCTTTCCAGGGATCGCCATGCATGTTGTAGCCCCTTACTTCCCAGAATCCGGGCTTGTTGTTTTCCATGACTTCTATGCCGTCTATCCATTTTGCGCTTTTCCAAAAATAGAGTTCAGGTATTACCGCCCTTAACGGACCCCCATGCTGTGGCTCAAGTGGCTTGTCATTGAAATTATAAGCAAGCATTGCATTGTCGCTTGTGGCGTTTTCTATAGGTATGTTAGTCGAATACCCGACGCTGCTGGACCATTCCATTACGTATTTGCCTTTTGGCTTTGCCTTTTCTATTACAGCTTTCATCGATATGCCTTCCCATGTGTCGCCCAGCCTGCTCCAATGTGTTACGCAGTGTATGTCAAATTTCTTCTTTATTTTTGGCATTTTCATGAGTTCCTTCCAACTAAGAGTGTACGGTTTTTCTACGGCCCCGAATACCCTGAATTCGAATTCGTCAAGATTCGTATCCGGCGGGTCTGTAGCGCTAAGAACAGGAAAGGTTTTAGTTACGACCTGGCCTGGCGGAACTTTGCTATTTGCCATGATAATTTTCTGTTCCTCGCTTATAAATTACTTTCTTGATTTTCACGGTGTTATGATGATGAAAAAACTATACAAAATAAGAGAAATGCTGAATAAAATATTTAGAAATTTTGCTGCAGGTAGCGGCAACAATCAT
>JBGOTD010000076.1:0-2705 GCA_041476285.1 Candidatus Micrarchaeaceae archaeon | reverse complement strand
GTGCAGATTCGAAAGTCGCAGCTACACTAATACAATACGCCACACAGATGGCAAAGCCATTGGTTGTAGTGAGCATTGGTGGCAGCTATACTCGTGCACACAAGGAAATGATGGAGAGTGCCGGCGTGCCTGTTTATGATTCACCAAACGACGCAGCCAAATCTCTTGCAGCTCTTGTTAATTATTCAAGATACAAAAAAGGGATATAATGCCAAAAAAAGATATTATAAGGGAGATACTGAAAAGGGATAAAAAAATATTCCTGACTACAACAAGAGGGTCATGTAACTTTGTTGCAGACCACGGCGATGGAGACTATGTCTATGACATAACTGGAAAAAAATTCATAGACTTCTCGACATTCATTTCTGTTTATAATTTCGGGGTAAATGGAAATTACGAAATACGTGAGGCAATAAAGGCCCAGGTGGACCGATTAATGCACGCTGCATTTACTGATTATTACGCAGAGCTACCGGTAACTTTCGGTGAATCTTTGATAAAAATGTTTCCGAAAGGGTTTGGCAAGATGTTTCTTTCAAATTCTGGCACAGAGGCGAACGAGGCTGCAATAAAATTCTCAAGACTGTTCAAAAAGAGACAGTATATACTTGCATTCTACAACAGTTTTCACGGTAGATCAATGGGTTCTCTTGGCATGACGTCCTCTAAAATCGTGCAAAGAGCGTATTTCGGACCATTTAGCGGGGTAATACACGCGCCTTATCCGAATCCGTACAGATGTCCATTTGATCATAGCCAGCATGACTGCGGCGAGGACCACCTGAATTACATAAGGGAATACATTCTGAAGAAAGATGTCGCGCCGGATGAGATAGCTGCGATAGTTTTCGAACCAATACAGGGAGAAGGCGGGTATATTGTGCCTCCAAAGAGTTTTGTCACAGGATTAAGGAAACTTGCTACGGAGAACGACATTCTTCTTGTTGATGACGAAGTCCAGGCAGGCTATATGAGGACTGGCAAATTCCTTGCACTTGACAACTTTGGAGTCAGTGCAGATATTTACACGATGGCAAAAGCACTCGGCGCGGGTCTGCCAATCGGTGCAACGATAGTTAAGAGCAGCCTTGGCGACATACCTGCAGGCTCGCACTCAAATACATTCGGTGGAAATCTTGTATCTGTTGCAGCAGCAAACGCGTCTTTGAATTATCTAATTAAGAACAAAAGAAAACTAGAAGAGGATGTTAAAAGGAAGAGCAAAATAATGTTCAAGCGACTGAATGAGATGAAGGAAAATTACGAAATAATAGGCGATGTAAGGGGTTTAGGATTGATGATCGGCGTCGAGTTGGTAAAGGACAGGAAAACAAAGAAGCCAGCAGTAAAAGAACGAGAAGAAATAGTAAAATCTGCTTTCAAGAAAGGGCTTATACTTCTTACATGTGGTGAGTCAACGATAAGAATAATTCCACCAATAACAATAAAGGAGAGTTCGATAACGCACGGATTAGACATATTTGAAGAATCGATAAAGGAACAGTGACTGCGATTATCTTCTGCCCTTGAATGAAAGTATCTCGCTCCCCGCACTCTCGACCTGAATTCGAGCTACATCCTGCTTTCTCCTGAACCCGTTCAGAACCGCCTCAGCAAACCTTATGCTTCTTGTGCTGTCGTAAATTGACCGCATGTTCTTGAAATACTCCTCAGCTTCCTTCAGCTTGTTTTCTCTAAGCGATTCGAGTATCTCCCTTTTTAATTCGCCCATGACGTCCATCAAGCCCATAAGATAAGATTCTTTATCCACATTGACCACTTTGCTGGATGGAATTGTGCTATGCAGCTTTATGCTGAAGAAAATTTTCGCTTCAGCATATTCCTGGTATGCCTGTTTTGCATGATAACCAAAAACACTGTCGAATTTCTTCAGGCTGACTACCATTTTGTCAGCAGTCTTTAGCATCTTTGAAGCATTTTTCAATTCATTATTGTGAAGCATCGTTATCGTCTGCGCAGATTCCCTTACTATGTCCCTGACAAGACTCATTACATTGTCAAAATCCTTCTGCTTCTTTGTGAGATGCTTTGATATTGATTTTATTTCGCTGTTCAAGTTACTCATATGATTACCTATAGATTTCTGCCCTGCCAGAATATATATTGCTGTACGTATCCCCTGTAGCTTCCGAACCTTTCTTCAGCAAATTCATGAAGGTGTCTTATCGTCTTCTTCCTACCTTTGAAATATACTTTCTCAAGCGTTCTCTTCACCCAAACGTCTATTGGAAAGGCCTCCATCTTTCCATAGCCCATGAGTGCAATGCAGTCGGCCACCTTGTCACCCACTCCGCTTATCCCCATCAAAGAATCCTTTACTTCATCATAGCCCTTTTTCCTTAATTTGTACAGGTCCATGTTATTTGTGCAGTAATCTACCGCTTTTGTTATGTATTTAGCCCTGAATCCAGCACCACATCTCCTGAAGTCATGCTCTTTTAACTGCATCATGTCGCTGCTTTTAGGAAAGCTCTTTGCTACAACTTCCCCATTTTCATCCATTATGTCATTGACGAACTCTGAAACAAAACTTTTTACAATCCTTCTGATCCTCTTGATGTTGTTATACTGCGAAATAATGAAGCAAAGTGTCGTCTCCCACGGATCATTAAGGGTTACTCGCATTCCGTGATAATTCTTTACTGCTGCAATCATGAAATTATCAGTTGATATGTGCGAGT
>JBGOTD010000075.1:0-2849 GCA_041476285.1 Candidatus Micrarchaeaceae archaeon | reverse complement strand
CGATGTCGTGTCGAAGACATACGAGGCATTGCAGCTAGCAAAGCAATCAGGAACAATAAGAAAGGGCTCAAACGAGGTAACGAAGAGCGTTGAGCGCGGACTTGCATTGTTCGTAGTAATAGCTGGAGACGTTGAACCGGAAGAAGTTGTGGTTCACATACCGAGCATCTGCGAGCAGAAGAAGATCCCATATTCATATGTTCCAAGCAAGACGGATCTAGGCAAATCGATAGGGCTCAGTGTTCCTTGTACTGCAATAGCAGTGGAAAATGCGGGAAGCGCGGCAAATGCGATAAAGGAGATAACGTCAAAGATAACGGGAATTGCACCAGCAGCCCCTCAATCAAAGCCTGAACCAAAGCCCCAGCAGGAAAAGGAGGCAAAGCCAAAGGCCCCGAAGAAACAGCCTGCGCCAGAGGCAGCAGCCCCAGCAACACAATAATGTGATTAGATGCCAGATGAGCCGCAACAACCAAAGCCACAATTTGCAGGATTTCTTGCAGAGATAGTAGATGTAAACAGAAAGGCAAAGACCGGCATATCTGGCGAAATATATTCCGTATCGTGCAAAATACTGGAAGGCGGTGACAGGGGAAGAATAATAAGGAGGAATGTTCTTGGTCCTATAAAAATAGGGGACGTAATAAGGCTTCCTGACACAAGCAGGGAAGCAAGAGAGATAAAAGTCAAGTAAAGTGATCAAATGAAGTGCACATACTGCACCCGCGAAATAAGCAAGGGAACCGGAATGATGTATGTGTACAGAATAGGCACGATAAGCTATTTCTGCTCAAACAAGTGCTTCAAGAGCGGTGTCTTCATGCACAGGAAGATGAACAAGAAGGAGCTCAACAAGCGAAAATGATTTAAAAACTACTATTCCATACTTATTCTAATTAACTGGGCCGTAAAAGGTAGTTAGACGATCGAAGCGACAAAACAAAACCATGTTGTGATAAGCCAGAGCATTCTATCCACTCTTAGGACAGACGGTAATGGCACAAGATTCGTAAACACAAAAAATGTAGAAGAAATGAAACGCCTGCTTCTACGTTTGGCCGCAGACAGAGAAGTTCAAAGCGTAAAGGTCGAACTGCAAAATGCGAAAGATGATAGCATTGAGATAAAACTATTTATCAGACATCAAAATGAACCAAGCAACGGGGCACAAGAGGCTAAAACTGAGATTGGTGGCCTTAAGGAAGCCGGAAGGGTCTTTGTAGAAAAAGGCGCACAGTTAAGTTTATTAACAGTACTTATGGGCGATACGATAGTGCACAAAGGTTCTGTAGTTATGGGTTCTAGGATATTAGAAAATTGTACAGTAGATAATGCAGACTTTTACCAAGACAACCCGTGGTGACTTAGCCAGGTTGTAATACAACTCCCAAGAATGATAATTACTTGATTTCCTCTATCTTTATGTCCTTTTCATCCGAGTCCTTGAATGCACCCTTTATCAGGTTCTCGATTCCGAACTTCATGAGCTCAGCCTGGTGCTTTGAGAAAAAGACCTTTCTTCCGGCTTTGTCCTTTATTATGTAGGCTCCTCCATCATCAATTGTTACTATTATATACTCGTCGTCCTTGCTTATCTTGTAGCTCTTTGCCATCAGGCTTCACATTTTATCAGTTCGCTCTGCTCTATTCTCTCGGCTATCACTCCCTCCTCGTCGTAAAGATATGTCGTTATGCTTACCGGATAATCATCAGCGAAGTTGTTCGGCCTTGTATAGAGTTTTATCTGCCTCTCCAGTTTTTTGCCAGGCCTGAGTATTCCAACCCTTGTCCTGCCGATATTCAGCTCCTTGTCATGCGCAAGCGACAGTGGCGGATTAACCAGTATGTCGCACTCGCACCAGTAAATGTTGGTGTCGTGTGCCGCGCTAACCGAAAGGAACATTGTAGCCTCATTTCTATTATTGGCCTTGAGACTTATTGGATCGAATTTGGTTTCAACACTTGCATTTGGCATATTTACCACAACTATCGTAAAAGCAATAAATCATTAAATAATAAGATATTTATAAGCCTAATGAAGAAATAATTACTTGCCGGTGCTGATCTTGGACGTAAACGAATCAAGCCTTATAGAGAACGAACTCACTTTGCGGGATCTGCGTATAACAAAGGAGGTGACCGAAACAAGAAGGTCGATAGTGAGATGGCTTGCGCTTGCCCTCGGCATAATAAGCCCTGGCGAATCAAGACTGACAGCGGTCTCGGTGCTGGATGCGCTCCTGTACTTCCAGTTCGCCGAAAAAAAGGACCCGAGCGTTGAGGAGATTACAGAATACATAGGCAAATCTTGGGGAGCGATAAACGAGAAAACGCTGAGGTATCATCTCCTGCAGCTGAAAAAGACAAACATATTAAATAATTCAAAGGGAAAGTACTTTCTTATAGCCCCGGACATGGGCGACAGATATGATCCTGATCTGTGGATAATGAACTACTTGGATTTGCAGATAAACCCGATAAAGGACAAGCTAAAAATGGTGATAAAGGAACTTAAGGGCAGATAATATGCCAGAATTAAAGGAACTAGCAATATACGGCGTACTAGCATTGATAGTGGTATTGATAGTCGTCTATGTACTCACCAGCGGGATACTGAAAAGCAGCTACAATGTAAGCATAAAACTTTCCCAGATCGGCGCAAGCCAGAAATATCCTTACCAGACGTCCAATTATTCGATAAACATCACGAACAAAGGCCACAACCAGGTAAACAACCTCCATATAGTTTTTTATCTCGATGGGGTGCAGCAAAGCACTACAAGCGTATCAATACCTTCGCAGCAGAGCGTAGTCCTGTTCAAGAATTACACATATGTGAATCCCGGAAT
>JBGOTD010000074.1:0-2863 GCA_041476285.1 Candidatus Micrarchaeaceae archaeon | reverse complement strand
TATGATGCCGCAGTTCGTATTGCACGAATCTTAGATTCCATAGCCGGATTTTTTGCTTCGATATTTTGGGCAATGCCGATTATCTTATTCAGCGTTATGTTTGCTGCATTGGGATTGGAACTTATTCCCTTCAATAGGTCTAAACCTGGTTTCGCGTGTTCATTTAGGATATAATCCAAACGTGCTGGTGATGTGTCCGTATCTTTAACCTCGAGTAGCACCGCCTTGTGTTTTTTGGCTATTTTTCCATGGTTGGAAGTTTTTCTCATTTTATCACTTCATTGCATTGAGCATCAATAGAGCGCATTTTGGTCTGCTCTATTATACTTTATTATTTCGTTGGGCTTGAACCATACGGCTATTTCGCGTTCTGCCGTCTTTTTGTCTTCCGATGCATGGACAATATTCTTTATCGGATTTTTCCTTTCATCGGCCCGCTCATACGAGTCTATTGAGTACATGCCGCGGATAGTCGACGGGTCTGCCTTTCTTGGCTCTGTTGAACCAACGATCTTCCTGATTACTGAGATGGCATCATTGCCCTCAAAAACAATCGCAACTACAGGCTGGTTTGCAAGGGATTCTATCAGATAGCTTCTAATCCTTGTTGCAAGCTCAACTGCGGTTTCCTTCACGACAACGCCTCTTTCCTTGTATGTCTGCAGTGTCTTGTTGCCGGTATCCTCAAACCATTTTTGGTCTGCGATATAATGCACGCTCACCAGTTCCTTGTCAGGAACTACCATCTTCATGGCCACTACTTTAAGCCCAGCATCTTCCAATCTTGAGATAACCTTTCCTGTTAATGCCCTCTGCACGCCATCGGGCTTTACAAGCACTAATGTCCTTTCTATCATACAATCACAGTATAGCTTAATTTTGTGACAAATGATTTATAAGTATGCTATGCCACTTGTCCGTATTTCAATTTAGCACAAAGCGCTTCGCATATGCCTCACACAAAAAAGACGAAAGTATTATATATTAAGTAATGTTCAAGTTTTAACGATAGAATTGTAGCAGAACCTTTACATTCTTGCCTTAGTGATAAAATGAATAACGAATCTACAGTTGTAGCTAAAGTGCAACCTAACGGCTCAAGATTTTATGGTTTTCTTAGAAGGAGCAGTGAAAAGTACTGGGAATTCCATGACAAATACATTTGGCCTGTGGCATCGCTTTCGTTTGAGTGGATGCAATACCTGCAACTAAAGCGGATGTTTAGAAATACCGAAAGCAAGTCCGGATTGGAGATAGGCAGCGGACCAGTACCTTGGTATTTACTATATAAGAAAAAGGGTGAAATGCTGGTAATAACAGACATTCATCATGGCAGCCTAAAAAAATCAAAGATGTTGTATAAAACCCTGACCTTAGGCAAAGCAAACGGCATAGCATATGTAGTGGCGGACAGAAATAACCTACCATTTAGGGAGGGTACTTTTGATAGGGTCGTCTCGGTGAATCTGACCAAAACGATAGATGTAAGGGAGACCAAACGCGTGACAAGAAACGGAAATGCCCCGGTTCACTTGCGCTTTTTTGTTCCTTTGCGCAAATTAGAATACGATTCGGAAGATAACTGATTTTAAGCTAATTAAAGTAGCATATTACTGTGATAAAATAGTAACAAGAGCCATAGAAACTAAAGATTTTGCAAATGCGTCTAGAAGACTAGACGAGATGCTGAAAAAAGTTGATTCAGGACTCTTGGAAATAGATGCTGTCTTCAATCTAGTTGCAAGAGACAAGAACGTGGCACTCACAGTAATGGAAAACACATCAATCGCCGAGAGAAAAAATGCGCAGGGCAGGAGTTTGGCCCACGAGATTGTGAACCATTACAGAGAGATAGCATTTCAGGTATTATACGGACGCATGAAGGGCAAAAATGTTACGCAGATTAGTGATAATAACGGAAGCACCGTCTACGATATTGCACGCAGAAGCTTATGCATACCGAACTATAACAATTTGAGAGGCAGAAAATCTTTAAAAACCGGTTGAAATGATAAGATGAAAAAGCAAATATCCAAATCAGGCACAGGAACTAACTCCGCAGCTGCAGATCTTGCAACTTTGAAAGATCAGATAAAGAGAGGCTCTCTAAAAGAGGCACACGATGCGCTAAACAGCGTTCTTAACATTATATCAGGCATGAATCCAGACGCAAGTTACATTGGCGTAATTAGGGCTTTTAACAAGCAAATACCGGCTCGCATAAGCTCTGAAAGACAAAGAGAGATAGTAAATGCACTAAAGGATCAGGATGCAACTATTTCAGATAGGGCGCTTTTTGTTGCAACATATCTTTTTGTAGGTACTGTGCTCAAAGGGATAGAGCCAAGTCTAAGGGTTTCGGAAGACAAAAACAGCAGCATGCTGATAAATACGATGGTCAGTGTAAATAATTCCTTGAAGAGCAGAAATATCAAGGCAGAAAATCTTCGGACAACAATTTATCATGTCGCAAAAAATAACTCAAGAGCTTATAGATCAAGAACATTCAGCAGCAGACAGATTCATCAAAATTACAATGGACGTAAAAAGGTATTGGTGTCAAACGATAATCCTTTTGATAAACTGCTTAGAAGGAACCTGCAGGATGAATTAGATTTGATAATGAATATGCTGACACCTAAGAGAGAAAAGACAATAGAGCTAAAATTTGGGTTGCGCGGGAATTATGAACACACAACGGCAGAAATTGCTAAAATTTTTGACATGCCAACAGCGTCGTCTAAACGACTGGTTTCACAGGCATTAAGGGACCTTAGACGGCCATCGAGGTCTAAAAGACTGATTGAGTATGTACACTAGAAGTGTACTAATCAGAACAGAAGTAGATAACAGAGGGACTGAT
>JBGOTD010000073.1:0-3175 GCA_041476285.1 Candidatus Micrarchaeaceae archaeon | reverse complement strand
TGACCAGCCGTCTCTGAAACCATCAGAAACTTCCACACTTTGTTGTACTGCATTTGGTTTCTGGGTTTCTGTTCTTAATAGTTCAGTTAACGGTCTGCTTGCCGTGAAGTTGTGTGGCATAGCTGCATAATGCTTTAACTGCTCTGGATTTAAGTCCAATATGCCGTGTCTTATCCTAAGTCCGTCGTTCCTTGCTGTTCTTGGTTGTTTTATTGTTTCCATTTTTTCACTTGATGGTTGTTAGTTTAAGGCATGCTGGCCCTGAGTCGGGCAGGAAGGTTCTGCTGCTCTTTTGCCAATGCTTCTTTAACCCATGGTATATCTGTTGCCACCCATGCGCCGTTATTTCTGCTTGCTACAGTTATTATGGCTCTTGCCACAGATTCTGCAACATTGCGGTTTTCCTTCAATGCGGTTTCTATAGGGAGCATTGAATAGTATTTTGTTACTGTCATTAATTTTGCCTGCTCATGAATCCGAAACAGATCAGCTATTGTATATTCCAATGTTATTTTTCCATTGGCCGTTTTTGCAGTCAAATGTCCATAAGTCTCGTTTATTTTTTTATGCGATATGATACCCATGTCGGTATCTATGCTTTGTTCTTCTTGCGCTATTGTTGCCATTCCCTCACTCTACTTTATCACTGAATTTCTTTCTGTTGATATTATATATAAGCTTTTGGGCTTGGTCGTCAATGGTCGTATAATTTTCGTTTTCAGTCTATCTTTATCTCAAGGGCGCCCGCGTAGGAGGTGCTCGGCGCCTGTATGTAGAGATTCAGAATATAGGTATTAGGGTCATCTATTTTTACAGGAAGCTTAGGCTCAGAGCTCACAAAGGCGAACGGATGGGCTATCTCTATTCTGCTTACTGCGTCGCCGTATCTGAACGCATTGTAGAGCTGTATTTTCTCATTGAATATCTGCCCTTTTGGAAGGTTCATTATCCTTGATGATGTGTCTATTTCTATCTTTGCTCCCTTTGCCTCAAGGATTGTCTTGGTGATTTCTATGTGCACCATCTCAACGCTGTCTGACGCAAAGATTACGCTCATAGGACCATTGTAGTTGTGCTCGGGCGCATGGATTACCATTTTGAACACCACCGTTTCATCAGGCTTTATTTCTATAGGAAATTTCTGCTCTATTGATACCAATTTGAAAGGCTCTGCTATCTCAATCCCTTTTATTTTTAACGGATTCGCCTTCTGCGCCTTGAATGATGCCGCCTCTGTCAGCATGTCAGTATGGGTCTTGTTCCTGAACGGTATCTCCAACGTGAAAGTTTTTTCCTTTACATCCATGCCGCTTATGCTGTGCATGTATCCCTGCAGCTTTATGTTTATTGTAGTTATGGTTACACTTGACTTTCCTTTTTTTAGGAAATTGAATATATCAAACTTCATGATGGACCAACATTTACTTTTTATATTATAATCTTTGGAGCAAGACTTAATAAATTGACATCGGATTAGTAATGGTGGATGCATGATAACTGAAGGTTCTAAGGCCCCTGATTTTAGCCTGAACGGCACTGACGGGAAGACCCACAAACTAAGCGAATTCAGAAGCAAGAGCGTTGTGCTCTACTTTTATCCAAGGGATGACACGCCAGGATGCACAGTAGAGGCGAAGGGCTTCAACAAATATCTGGAAAAATTCAGGAAATTAGGCGCCGAAGTGATAGGCATAAGCAATGACAGCATAGATTCGCACAGGAAGTTCTGCAGCAAGTACTCGTTGAATTTCCTTCTGCTATCTGATCCGGAAAACAAGGTCATAAAAATGTATGATGCTTACGGCAACAAGGGTGTATTCGGATGGGGAACGCTCAGGAAGACATACATCATAGACAAGAAGGGTATTATTGTAAAAATATTCAGCAAAGTGCACCCCCTGGGCCATGATGCGGAAGTTGCCTCAATCCTTGGCCAATATCAGAGATAGCCCAGTTCCCTTAGCCTGCTCTTTATTATTTCAGTCTCGTACTCTGCCTTTTTGTTGCCCTTTTCGCTCAGTAGCGTCCTCAATATAAAGGCCACATAGCTTGACACTGAAGGGAATCCAGTGCTTGACACGTGCTTTTCCACCTTTTTGAAGAGCTGCGTTGGTATCGAGATTGTTGTAAAGGCAGTCTTTTTCGCCCTGTTCACTTTCATATAATCAAGTAATACTTTGGATGAAAAGGTTTTTATATATAATTATACATAATGAATGTATTATAATTATGTATAATGAATGCTTTGTGCATAACTGGTGTAAAAATGACAAAATTTGAAGAAATGGTAACTGCCCTAAACAATAATCCGAGCAAGGCGAATTGGGAGAAATTTGCCAAGGAACTCAAGAAGAGCAATATCAAATACTACAGAACGGTGTATATCAACGGGAAAATAAAGAAGATACAGGACCTCAAGAAGTCTTATGCGATACTCTATGATGCAAAATACAAGATAGTAACAAAGGTCCCTGTTTACAAGAACGTTTCAAAAGGCGAGATCGAAGGTGCGCTGGCCTATCTGATGGGCCTGCTTAATGCAAACAAGGTGGATTAAAATGATAGTACAAGATGTAAGAAAACTGGAAGAGAAGAGCATATTCATAATAAGAGAGGCAAAGATGAAATTCAACAACATAGGAGCACTGTGGAGCATGGGCAAGGATTCCACTGCTATGCTTGCCGTTGCAAGGAAGGCATTCCTTGGCAAGGTGCCATTCCCTGTGATACACATAGACAACGGGATAGATTTCCCGGAAGCCTATGTCTTAAGAAAGAAATTGACGGATGAATGGGGCCTTGAGCTGATTGTCGGACACACAAAGATAAAGCCTGCAATATACGGAATGGCATGCTGCGGTGACACAAAGACCCAGGCGTTGAAAGAGATAATGAAAGAATACAAATTTGATGCACTTATGATGTCCATAAGAAGGGACGAACACTGGATAAGGGCAAAGGAAAGGTACTTCAGCCCGAGAGACGAGAAGTTCAAGTGGAACTACAAGAACCAGCCAGCGGAACTCTGGGACGATTATTCATCAAAGATGGACAAGAAGGGCCACATAAGGGTGCATCCGATGCTGGATTGGAACGAGGTAGACATATGGACATACATACAGAAGGAACACGTCCCTACAATGCCGCTCTATTTCTCAAGGAACGGCTATAGATA
>JBGOTD010000072.1:0-3312 GCA_041476285.1 Candidatus Micrarchaeaceae archaeon | reverse complement strand
CGGCACTCGAATATATTCGAGTATTAGATGATTTGTTTCTGCGGAGTCCCCAAAGTTTCACTGATGCGAATACAATCTTCAGCCGATTCAACCTCTTTTGGAGGGCGATGTGCCATGTAAGGCCGCTACTTTCAGTTGACATCGAAGACCTACGTACTCTCCATGCCAACGGTTGTAAGGAGTTGTTTGTTGGAATTGAATCGGGTTCGGGCCGTATCCTGAGCAAGATACATAAGGGAACGGATAGTAATATGATTTTACAGGCAACTGAAAAAGTCTTTCAATCCGGGATTAATTTAAAAGGTTATTTCATATGCGGATTCCCGTCCGAAACGCTTCATGATTTGGAAGATACTATAAGTTTGGCAGAAAAAATTATGCAACAGGCTGATGAGCATCATATCCAGTTTAGAACCAGCACATTTCAATTTAGACCATATCATGGGACCGAACTGTATCATGAGATACTTGAGAAATCTTCCAACATGAAAGCTGACTCTGTACTTTTCGATACCAAAGAAACAGTTGGAATGACCTCCCGCAAACCATTTCACTTTGATAGCGGTAACTACTCTTCTGTCGATGACTCAGTATTGCAAAATTGCATAAGAAGGATGAATGCTTTAAATGGCACTGTTTAGAACAATAAAGAAATGCAGGACGTGTGATTTATGTCGCAATCAGCGACCTTTACTACAATGTAAAACAAAAGCCGATGTCTTTTGGATAGGTTTATCTGCTGTGAGGACGGATGTCTCCAAAGATGTACCATTATCTTCAAATACTCGAACAGGCAAGTTAGTCGATGATATTGAAGCGCTGCTAAATGACATATCGTTTTATAGAACAAATATAGTTAAATGTCTTCCGTTAAAGGATACAAAGATACGGTACCCGTCAATGGAGGAAATGGAGGGGTGTTATAAACATTTATCAAAGGAAATTGACTTCATGACACCCAAAATAATATTACTCTTAGGAAAGCAAGTCGCATCTTTTATTCTAAAATCGAAGGGTATAAAAGAATTTAAGCTGGATGAAGAGTTTAATTATAAACCAATTTTGATTGATGGAATTTACTATTTGCCTGTACATCACCCATCCTACGTACTTATTTATAAAAGAAAGTATTTGCAAAACTATACAGCCAAAATAAAACGCTTTTTGGAGCGCCATCATTATCAAGAAGCTATGGCCTAATAGCCCGTTTCATATGTCCGTGATCAATTTGTTGCATATTGTATTTCCTGAATTGCAAGGTGTATAATTGATTCAGGAGTCTGGAGTTATGAATACATCCATTTTTGACATTATCCGATTTATCGTTTGGCGTGCGTCAGAGGCCAGAGGCGGTCTCTCGACCCTTGCTCTTGTTAAATACTTATATCTTGCAGACTTATTCTACGCTGAGGAAACTGGCGGAAAAACGCTGACGGGATTACCCTGGATTTTCTACCATTATGGCCCTTATTGTACAGAAAGTTATAGGGTGATAGATGATGCCCTAACGCATGGCTTTATCAATGCTAAAAATTATCAAAGCAAATATGAAGAGGGAGAGGAATATAAGTGGTATTCGTCTGTAGACGAAGAAGAGCCTAAAATAGATATGCCCATCCACGTTTGGGCATCCTTGTCTAAGGCCATTGCTCAGTTTGAAGATATACGTGATTTAATGAATTTTGTATACTTTGAGACAGCGCCCATGCAACATGCGAAGGAGCGGCAGCAACTTGACTTTTCAACTGCAAAAAAAAATACGCCAGAAACGCCTGTCTTAATGAATCAGCTTTCTGCGAAAAAAGTAAAGAAGGCTCAAGAGTTGCTGAAGAAATTACATGATACTCGAAAAAAATACAGTTCTGTTAATTATGCTGGACCAAAACCCGTTTATGATGATGTGTATTATAATTTTACAAAGACGCTGGATGATGATTGTCAAGCTCCGCAAATCTCAGGCAAGCTCACTTTCTTTGACTAAGTATAAACAGGAAACGAGACTACATGGGCTTGAGCCAAATTATCCAGCCGTTTTATAGAAAACTTACAGAAGAAGAAAGCAAACATCAACCCATCCAAGGCCAAATCTGTTCGATTCCTGGCATTTTCCCAGACACCATTCCCCAAGTAATTGAAGCTCACAGGCATGACAAACGGGAGCATTCGGAAGCTGACTTTAATATTCGTAATCTTAAAGAGACTGATTACGAACGCAAAGATACTCTGCCCATAAAGCATCTCAACATAAAAGCAGGAGAAGAATTACTAGCAGTTAAAAGCAAGCGTAGACCGGCTGTTATTATTCGTCCCGATACGTTTATATCAGCAGCAGTTGCCAAGCTGCTACCAAGCATGGGGAAAAAACACTTACAGCAGCCAGACACGTTTGTTGCTTTGCCGATGTTCTCAGCACAAATTGATGGTTTTGGAACAGGTTTTCCTGCAATAATGATTTGCCGAATAAAAGCATTGATGTATCCTCAATATTTTTACTTGCCACAGTGCACAGACAAAGCTATTCCGATTAAGGAAGGCGTAATTAGGCTTGATAGAATACAGGTTATAGTCTCTCAAAACCCTGCCGTGCTTCAGCCCAGAAAGTATGCAATCTCAGAAAATGCGTTAGAAATATTATTGTGCCAATTGATGCGTTGGCTTAATTTACCTATGCACTCGGAAGTAAAGAAAGACTATGATGCAGTGCTTGAATTACTAGGCGAGACTTTACCCGCTGATATATGCGCTCAAGATAAGATTGAGAAGCATTAATGTTGCATCAGACGTGATAGGTGCATATGGCTAACAATCTCGACCCAAAACAAACCGCTTCCTTAGAGGAAGTCCTTGTAACCACCGTATTTCAGCAGGAAGCGATGATGAACCTCCTAGAGCGCAAGGGGCTACTCACACGGGCAGAGGTTATGCAGGAGATTTTGGAGATGAAAAAGAAGGCGGCTCAGGGCAAATAGGTGGCTACTGTACAGATGCCCATTAAGTACGCACCCTTAAAGAAACCTGCCGAGCCAGGTTTCTACTTTATAGCTGAGGCAGGAGAACAGCCCCAGGGGCAACCTTGGGGGTCACTTCTCGATACTTGACAAACATGAGTATGATAGAACAAAAATATGTCAAAGGTCGAGAAGTGACCCTTAATGACTCGCTTAATGACTCGATTCCGAAATCAGGAATAGACCGATCACAGAGGCTCGAATTTGTACCCGACGCCGTAAACAGAATGGATGAGCGCAATTTCAGGGCCAATCGCCTCGATTTTCCGACGTAATTTTTTTATATGGCTGTCTACCGTTCGGT
>JBGOTD010000071.1:0-3353 GCA_041476285.1 Candidatus Micrarchaeaceae archaeon | reverse complement strand
ATGGTAGAGTTCTTCGCCCCAAGCGATGCAATAAAGAACTGCGCTACACTTCCGACATCTATTCCCGGGCCGTTAAGGAATGTTGCGGTAACATTCTTTGCAGTTCCAAGCCCTACATTCTGTAATTGTATCTGCAGTGTCTGATTCCCTCCTACATAAAGGTTTGTGGGCGATGCGCTGACTATGCTTGCAACGATGTTCGGGGAATTTATTATAGTGCTGAGCTGTATGCTTGTACTTTCATTTACAACGTTCTCTGACTGCGCAGTGTATGTTATTGTTGCATTTATGGGATATGTGCCGTTTATCAGGCTTACTGAGGGCTGCACGCTTGCTGTGAAGCTTGCAGATCCTCCTGCGCTTATGGAACCAAGATAAAACTGGTGTGTGCCAAATACTGTGAATGCGTTTGTGCTGTAAAGCGTCACTGTCACATTGCTTGCCGCATCTGTGCCGGTGTTTACTGCCGTTATTGGTATGCTTGTTGATTGGCCTGGAACTATGAGTGATTGCGGGTTCGCGCTAAGCTTGACTGACGGTTTTCCATATATATACAAGTTTATTGGCATCGTGCTTGCGGCAGGCAACACGGATGTGCCTCCGTAACTGTTCGGCTGTGATGTCTGATAATTTGCAATCACATCAATGGTGTATTCTCCTGCATGCAATGTAGATGGTATCCTGAATGTGTAAACAAAGCTTGTGAACCCTATTCCTCCACCATATAGTCCCTGTCCGACCGCGTTGATAAGGGTGCCGCTGGATGGCGATACGTTTATTATCGGATTATCTGCGGATAGCTGTATGTTGACATTGTTAAGTGCAGACGAATAAGAATTGTACAACTGGAATATGACAGTTACGTTGTCACCGGCCACAACCGGCTGCGGCTGAATTTTTAGACCAACTATGGACAGTGCCCCGTTTGCAGCAGCGTTGATGCTCTGGGCGGTTGCCCAGATTCCGAGCATTGAGCTAAATGTCGCAGCGAGGATGAATACTCTCACAAAATCTTTTGTTTCCATAAAATCACTTCACAATTTAACATAATTATTCAATTCTTGTCTTGAACACCTTTATGCTTATGATAGTTGCAACTATTGCGAATGCTATCAATAGTGTAAGATGCAGCTCTATTGCGCCGATCGGGTAATAGCCGTTTATCATGACGTCACGTATTCCTATTGTCATATATGTCAGTGGATCTACTGCGCTTAATGGCTGCAGCCAAGACGGCAACGCACTTACTGGTGAAAAGGCCCCAGAGGCAAACCAGAGCGGAAGTGTTATTGTCTGCGCCGCTATGGCATATACCTCTATTTTATTTATCCTTGAAGCGAGTATGCTTGTCACAGCACTAAAGCCAAATGCAGCGATCATCGAAAGTACAAGTATCCATATTATCCCTACAAGCCCCATTGCTATATTTATCCCGAATGCAAATATCAGTCCAAGCATTACAAATGCGTTTATGAGTGAAGTTGTTGTTCCTATGAATATTTTGCTGAGCACAAGCGATGCCCTTTGTACAGGTGTTATAAGAAATGCCTTAAGGTTGCCTAGCTGCCTGTCAGTTATTATGGACATTCCCCCGCCGAACATGCTTCCGAATACGACTACCATTCCTATAACACCGCCGGCAATGAATGACTTATAGCTGCCCTGGGTCCCGTATGTCGGATTCAGGCTTACTGTGCTTTGCGGCGGCTGGTTGGTGTTTAGAAGGAAGCCCTGCTGCAGTGCCGCATTTGCCTTGGCGCCGAATGCCGAAGCTGTTACACTTATCTGCTGCAGGGAACTGCCAAGGTTCACGTAATTGTTGCTGTAATAGACGTAAATGCTTGGAGTATTGGTACCAGAGTTAGGAAAACTGGGGAGTATGACAACAACAACATCCACACGACCTGAGCTTAAGTCCTTAAGCGCCTGGTATTCTGTAGTTACTGATTTTACAGTTACTACATTCTGCTGCTGCAGATTGTTTATGAACTGCAGTGATTTCTGGTTATTTGCATAATTTACTATCTCTACCGGAACTCCTTTTACTGATGATCCAAGGCTTCCGAATATTAACAGTATTATAAGCGGGAATATTATCGCTCTTACCAAATTAGTTCGAAGATTTGCCTTGTAAATTATGATCTCCCTTCTGTAGAGAATCATTGTGTCATCTAGTAATCCCATCCAATCATCTTCTACCCCATAATTTCGCGCGTGCAGTTTCGGCGCTGTTTGCTCCCACAGAATCCCTTATCTGAGATCCGGTCAGCTTTATGAATACGTCGTCAAGCGTTGGAAGATGCATGCTCATTGCAAGTACCTGTATATCATTATCCCTTATTGCATTCGTTATTTTTGTGAAAGTATTCGATGAATCCTTGCCCAGTGCTGCAATTATCTTGTCCCCTTTCACCTCCGGGTCTATTTTGTATTTCTTTAGAATCTTTACGATATCGTTTATGTCATTTTGCTTTGCAACAATCTCAAGCATGTTTCCTTCACTGACAAGAGACTTAAGTTCAGATGATGTGCCTATCGCCTTTATCTTTCCATGGTCAATTATTGCTATCCTGTTGCACAAGGCGTCAGCCTCTTCAAGATATTGTGTTGTAAGTATGACGGTAACACCTCTTTTGTTAAGGTCTTTTATGCGCCCCCAGAGCTGCGTCCTGTTCTGGACGTCAAGACCGGTAGTCGGCTCGTCGAGTATGAGTATGTTCGGGTTGTGCACCATTGATTTTACAAGTTCAAGCCTTCTCATCATCCCTCCCGAGAAAGTGCCTGCCTTCGCATCGGCAAAGTTTACGAGGTCCGCCACTTCCAACATCTCTTTGACGCGTTTTGGTACCATATCGCTAGGTACATGATAAAGCTCTGCAAACAGCGAAAGGTTCTGCCTGGCGGTAAGCTCTGCCTCGACAACAGTTTCCTGAGTCATCATGCCTATGGTTCTTTTTATTGCATCCATGTGCTTTGTGTTGTCAAGTCCGTTTATGTAGACACTTCCTGAAGTCTGCTTCATAAGTCCCAACGCAACATTGATTATCGTAGTCTTGCCTGCTCCGTTTGGGCCAAGAAGACCGAATACCTCTCCCTCTTTTATGTTAAGATCAATATCGTCGAGCGCGGTGAAGTCGCCGAATTTCTTGACAAGGTTTTTTGTCTCTATTATGTTCTTTACCATTTAGAACTACCTTACTATTTTCATTAATTCCTCCATACTTTTCAAGAAAAGTCTTCTTGACTGATTCAACGCCTTTTTGCCATTGCCGGTCAGGTAATAATATTTCTTGAGCCTTCCATGGTCTACTTTTGCCTTAACTTTTATGTAACCGGATTTTTCCAATGCCTTT
>JBGOTD010000070.1:0-3360 GCA_041476285.1 Candidatus Micrarchaeaceae archaeon | reverse complement strand
TATTATATGTTTTGGCAGGAATAGGTGCAATAGTAGTAATAGTTTTGGCATTAAGCTTAGCATCAAGCTTAGGCAGACTGCTTGTGATAACGGCAATTAATAATCTTACTGGATTACAACCGTTGGTTACTGCAATTGTCAGTGTAGTAGCTTCATTTGGGCTGCTATTGGCGGTAATAATTATAGTAGTGCTTGCGGTTTTTGCGGTAAAAGTTCTCCGTAAATCCTAGTAATAGCTGGTAATTAAAAGTAATTTTAGCCCAAGAGGTGTTTCTGAGCACCAAGTAAGTTTTTATACTCTAATTTGATAGTCTAGAGATTTCTAACCCCTTATACATACGCCTTGGCCGGGATTCGAACCCGGGTTACAAGCGTGACAGGCTCGCATGCTGGACCACTACATTACCAAGGCACAGTATCAGTTATTCCTTTAAGTTATTTAATCTGTCTTATTTAAACGCCCCGAGCAGGACTCGAACCTGCGACCTATCGGTTAACAGCCGATCGCTCTACCTGCTGAGCTATCGAGGCAAATTATCCATTTTGTTTTAGATATTCCATTATTAGATCCTTTATAACAATAGGGTCTCCTTGTTTTTTTGTAGAAGATAGGACCGCCCCTATAAGGAATTGCATTGCTTCCTTGTTTCCGGCTTTTATGTCTTCTATGGCTTTCTTGTTATTTTCAATTGCCTTCTTTACGATTAGATTTAATTCATCTTTATTTATAGTTATCTTATTCTTCTGCACCAGTTTCTTTGGCGAGGTGCCAGTGTCAACGTATTCCTTTATCAGTTCCTTTGCGTATCGCTCCGTTATTTCTTTATTATCGATTAGTTCGAGAAGCTCTACAAATGTTTCCGGTTTTATTTTTGATTCTTTTACGCGTTCGGACCGCCAATTAAGACTTTTAATAAGATAATTTGACATCCAGTTTGTAACTGTCTTAGGTTTGTTGTACAGTTTGCAACATATTTCAAAGAAGTCTGCAAGGTTTTTGTCATAATATACAATTACCCTTGCGTCATATTCGTCGATTTTGTATTCTTTTACAAATCTTGTTATTCTTATGTCAGGAAGTTCCGGCATGCTTGCACTTATGCCATCAACCCATGCCTTGTCTATTTTTATTATTGGCAGATCTGGATCGAATATATAACCATAGTCCTCTTCATATTCCTTGGACCTAAGTTTCTTCGTTGTGTTTGTATCAGCATCAAAATGTCTTGTTTCTCTTTGTATCTTCTCGTTCATTCTCGACAATCCTTTCTGCCTGATCATCTCAAAATTCAATGCCTTCTCGACATTCTCGAATCCCGTTATGTTTTTAAGTTCAACTCTTTCGCCGTCTGTCGATATGTTCGCATCAATTCTTATGGACCCCTCCTTTGTCGGCTCATACACGCCAAGATGCTCCAGAATTGATGAAAGTTTTTCCAAAAATTCCCTTGCCTCTCTTGAAGAAGTAAAATCGGGCTCTGTAACTATTTCTACTAATGGCGTACCTGACCTGTTGTAATTTATGAGCGTGTATTCTGCAGACATTATGTTGCCTGTGCCATAATTTATTTGGGCAGGATCTTCCTCCACATGCAATCGCTTTATCCTTATGTTCTTTTCTTTGACTGTCAAATGGCCATTCTCGGCCAACGGCATTTCATACTGCGTTATTTGGTAGTTTTTAGAAAGATCCGGATAGAAGTAAGTCTTCCTTGAAAAAAGCGCGTTGCTGGTTATGTTGCATTCCAGTGCAAGTGCTGCCATTATCGCAAAGTCCAGTGCCTTTTTGTTTATCTTCGGTTTGTAACCAGGGAATCCCAAGCATATAGGGCATGTGTTTTCGTTAGGTTTTGCATTGGTTGAGCTAGTTAGGTCGCTGCAGAACAGCTTTGTTTTAGTATCCAACTGGCAGTGCACCTCTAGACCTATTTTTACATTCATTTGGACACCTCCATCGCTTTACCAAGCGCTATGATTTTATTTTCGTTAAAATGATCCGCGATTATCTGCATGCCTATTGGAAGTCCATCCGCCTGGCCGGCAGGTATCGATATCGTGGGCATGCATGCCAGATTAGACGGTGTGGTAAGTATGTCGATCGCATACGTCTGTGCAGGAGTGAGATTTTCTATCTCTGAAAACTTAGGAGGCAGTATCGGCATCGACGGCGCGATGAGCGCATCGAAATTCTTGAATGCATTCTTGAATTCTTTTATTATGAGCGATCTCGCTTTAAGCGCCTTGATGTAATATGCGTCCCTGAATCCAGCCATTCTGGCATACGTGCCAAGTATTATCCTTCTTTTTGCCTCTGCTCCGAATGCTTGGGACCTTATCTTTGAAAAGTACGAATCGAAGTTGTCTTTTGTCTTTTCCTGCAAGCCATACCTCAGGCCGCAATATTTCGCTAGGTTTGTAGACGCCTCGCTAAGGGCTATCAGGTAATAGGCAGGAAGTGCGTATTTTGTGAGTGGCAATGATATTTCCTCATAGCCCACACCTATCGATTCCAGTTTGCTTATTCTGTCCATTACCGCTTTTGATATTCGTTTGTCAACGCTTTCGGAGAAGTATTCTTTTGGTATGCCAACTTTCATATTTTTGACATCAGAGTCAAGATACTTTGTAAAATCTGTATCAGGATAATTTGCACTTGTAGAGTCAAGCGGATCATATCCTGAAATTATAGACAGGCCCAAAGCTGCATCGTCTACGGACTTTGCTATTACGCCTATCTTGTCCATGCTGTTTGAATAGTCTATTAAGCCATATCTTGATACACGTCCGTATGTTGGAGTCAAACCAACAGTACCGGTGAATGCAGCAGGTGCTGTTATGCTGCCGCCTGTGGATTCTGCTATTGCCATATGTGGGAAAGTGGCAGCTGCAGTCAGACATGCAGCACCTCCACTGCTTCCACCACATGTTCTACTCTTGTCGATTGGATTCTTTGGTATGGAATAGGCGCAATTTACGGAGAATGTACCGAAACCGAATTCGTCCTGCGCGGTTTTGCCAAGTATGAAAGCGCCGTTCTCCTTTACCCTAGATATGCATGTAGCATCGAAAGGTGGCATATAGTTTTCCAATATTTTTGATCCTGCGGTTGTCTTTATTCCGTTGGTGCATATGCAGTCCTTTACAGAAACCGGCAGTGCGTATAACAGGCCCTTGTTAGTTGGAATCTCTATATTCTCGTTTATCGTGATGAAAGGTGAGTATTCCTTTTGGATTCTTTTAGATTCCTCTGCTGCCTTGTGCAAGAACTCGCTTATGTCTATGTTGCCTGCTTTTGCGTTTTGGACATGTTCATTGATGGACTGTATTAATGTAACCACCTATATTATTCTGGGCCCCTTG
>JBGOTD010000069.1:0-3606 GCA_041476285.1 Candidatus Micrarchaeaceae archaeon | reverse complement strand
TTTACTCACAAATCCTTAGAGAAGCAACTAGACTGTAACAGATTATTAATAAGCCGATAAACATATTAATACTTTGCTCTTGAGGCTGGTTTAGGGAAGCCACCTCGGTAAACAGGCCAAATGTCAATTAGCCAAATTTAGCTGATATCTCTTGCTTGTTATGTAGTACTGGCTGAACGCAAATATGTACAGCTTCGTGCTGCTGTTCACCAAAGGCAGCTGGTATTGCAGTGTGTAATTATATGAGGAATGCCCCTGCAGCGTGACGTTCAATAAGGAACCCAATAGGTAGTTGTTTCCATTCGGGTTCCTGCTTATTACATAAAAAGAGACCGGCTGCGCAAAACCAGCATTGTTGCTTACATATATCTTAATACCGCCTAAGCCGTAAGGGCCCGTTATTGTAGGGCGTCCATTTGCTACCGGACCCTGCTGCCCGTATATTATGGGCGTTATATTCCCTATTTGCAGCAGATTTCTGTTCAAGTAGGGTCCATGTATCAGTATTGCAATAAGCACGAAAACAACTGCCATCGCTGCAAAAGAATAAAATATTGGTTTTTTGCTTTTTAGAATGTCAGTTACCCTGTCTTTTTCACCTACGTAATAGATTGCAATTATGACTGGTATGAAAGGCAAGCCGTAGATTGATATATTTCTCCAGGCAAGGAAGAATATCATTATTGGTCCGACCGCTATCAACGGCCTTAGTGTGTCTGTATAAAGATAAAAGAGTACAAAAAGGGCCAATAAGGTGGTAATTGAGATCACCGCCGAATACCAGGAGGCAACTGGATAATACGCCAAGATAAATTGTACGATATTCGGCCCAAAGAAGACTAATTTGTTAAGTCCAAAGATCGCGAAAGAGTTGCTTATGAAAGCGCTTGGCGACACCAATATGAAATAGCTGTTTACAACCAGTGCCAAAATGAGGGTCGCCCCAACGCATTTAAAAAGGCCCCTCGAGCCGGACTCTCTATATACTAATATATAAAAGAACGGAATCGCAAACCAGACGAGCTGTATTATGCTTGCGGAAAGCCCAAGCAAAACTCCAGAAAGCAGGAATCTTCTTCTTTCCACATATGCTATCAGGAAAAGTACGGAAACCGCAAGATACTGGTTTGAAGTCCCTACAAGAGTATAAGTTATGAAAAACCACACGCCGATCGGTATGAGCACCAGCTTATTGAAACCGGATTTATAATAGATGAAATATGCAACAAATACCGTAAGGAATGTCACTATCAATATGAACGTAAAGAAATTCGACATGTTGAACAAGGGCATGAATACATAAGGCAGGAAACTAAATGCGGGATAATCATACTTGTACTCGAATGTGCCATTAAGCTGCACTGTCGGAAATATGTTACGTTGCTGCAGTATCGGCTGCATGCTTGCAAGATAGGGGTTTGTACCATGGACGAAAAGATAGGATGCATAGTAATTGTAGGCCAATTCATCAATGCCATTCCAGTTTACGCTCCTGAAACTGTACATGAATGCATAAGTGCCACATGCGATTACTGCTGCGCACACAATGACTGCAATCCAGAGTGCGTAAGATTTCATATTTTTTGTAAGTCTCATTGTCAAATACAATCCTGCTATTGAAATCCCAACGCCCCCGAAAACGAGCATAAATATCACGGGGACCGACCTGTAAATCGATGGATTTGCGGAATCAAAAGAGGCAACAGCAACCGCCAAAACAGATATTGCCACTAGGAAAATCAGGATAATCCTGTCAGCTTTGACATTAGAGGCAAGCGATCCAGAAGAGGAATATTTGTAGCAAGAGACAAAAACGATTGCTGAGGAAATCGCCAGCAGAAAAACAATTACAAGCGTTATGGCTGAAAAGTACTGCTGTCCTGTAAACAGAACATATGACAATGCAAGCCAAACCATTGCAAAAGACAGAAGCAAAGATAATCTATCCATTCTCCTCGATCATTGTTAGGCATAGCAAGGATTTAAACTATGTCATTACACTGCTTATAACAGACGCCAGATCCTTTACAGATACCACGAAGACACTACTAGTCTCAAATAGTTTCTTATAGTACTGGACCACGGACTCGTTTGTAACAATAACAACCTTGTCGTATTTGGCAATTCTTGATTCTATCATTTTTGAGGTGCTGCCAAATGATTTGGAGCCAGTTTCATATTCTACGGCTATTCTCTTCCCGTTTTTTGTTGCGGCTATGTCAGGGCCGTTGGAATTGTCTATTATCTGATTTTGCATTCCGATTGAATCCAGCAGCTCCGAAAGCTTTCTTACCCAGACCTCATGTTCTATACTCAGTGAATTATTGTGCACCATGAGCCATCTCTCTTTTATCCCGTCCATCTCAATTGCAAATCTATCAAGAAAACCGGAAGCCACCAGTCCATTGATTATTGTGCAATTATCTGAAAATGTGCTGCCAAGCTCTTCCTGTCTTACCGCCCTTTTTGCCTTTGCCAAAAGAAGCTCTTTAATCTCAGATTCTGACTTTTTGTTCACGCTATTTATTTTAACTTCGTTGAATTTTGGAGTATCAACAACGACCGGGTTCCTGAAGTAACTGCTTACCAGTATTACCTGATTCTGCCTTAAGTTATTTATTTTCCTTTTTACCGCATCAACGGCAATCCCGTTGTTTCCAGAAATTATTTTCGATATGTAGCTTACCTCTGACGGCTCCCTCGCATAGAATGTTGCAAAAGTTGAGCTGTTCGCCATTATCTTCCTGTTCAGCGTGCTTGCAGCATGCGTGACTATTATGACCCCAACCCCATATTTTCTACCTTCTTCTATAAGCTTTGCAATTATCGAATTGTTGTTCGCGTTATCAACCAGGAATTGGGCCTCGTCTATCATTATGTAAAGCCTAAGTGCATTCTGCCTGTCACTGTCATGCATGGTGCCATAAAGCCTGTTCAGCAATTCACCTATGTATATCAACTGAGCCTCTTTGCTCTTCATATTCGCAAGCGAAAATGAATGAAGGCCCGCGTGGATATCACGCATGTTTATGAATCCTCCTGCAAAAGCCGAATTGTTCAAAAGTGAGAGTCTATCCTTCAAGTGCAGCAATGTATTTTTCTCACCAACGCTTCTGGAATTCCTTATGAATATGTTAAGTTCGTCAATAAGCTCCCTTATTGAAGGTGTAATTTTTAAGATTCTGTCAGATCTGCTCCTGGCGCCAGCCTTTCTGTAAGTGTACCACAGGCACTCGCTAAGCTTCGTTGTTTGTATGTATCCCAAAGAGTATATCTCCTTGAAAAGCCTTGAAAGCTCGGATATCCTTTCGGACACGCTAGCGCCGTCAAGTTCCAGTATGTTTATCCCGGAATACAGAGCATTATGGACACTACCACCAATAGCTCTTACTATGTCCGAGTGCTCGTTATGTGCATCAAACACTATGCACGCAATGCCAGCAGTCCTTATGTCTAAAAGAATCGATTTAAAAAGCGTGCTCTTGCCGAAACCGCTCATTCCTGAAATTACAATGTGCGGATTGGCCTCCAATTTGGGTGACACATACAAAATGCCTTTTCGACTTGCCCAAAGAATTGCATTCCTGTCCAGATAGGGATTTCTGC
>JBGOTD010000068.1:0-4011 GCA_041476285.1 Candidatus Micrarchaeaceae archaeon | reverse complement strand
GACGTGAAGTACTCAGGGTATAAATTAAATGAATTTTCCCTCATTATTTCCTGTGATAACAACCACGATACGTTTTCCCCCGAATCTTTTCTTATTCTGTTCATATAAACTTAACAGGCCTGCAAATCCTGTGCCACCTCCTAATTCTGCATTTATCTTATACTTTTCTAACAGTCTAACTGCTTTCTTTATCTCATCTTCAGACACGCTTATAGCTGAGCCATTTGTACTGTTTATTGCCGCTAATGATTCAACGCCAAAAGTAGGATAACCTACTGCTATCGCATCAGCCTCTGTTTTTGGCACCACGTATCTTATGCCTTTATGAGCTCTAAACGCCTTTACCAAAGGGTCACACATTTCGGATTGCACTGCAATCATTTTCGGGATTCTTTTTATAATTTTATACCTTTGCATTTCCCTGAATCCTTTATAGACTCCCGAGAACAAAGTGCCGTTTCCTAACGGCATAAAGATGTAATCCGGCATAGTGCCCTTCATTTGCTCTGCAAGCTCGTAAGCAACTGTCTTCTGTCCCTCTTTCCTGAAATGGTAGTCTCCGCATACAAAGGCACCCTTTTCCCTTGCAAATACCTCTGCGCTCTTTAGGGCTTTGTTAAAATCGCCATTGACATATACTATTCTCGCACCCTGTGCCATTATCTTCTTTATCTTTTCCCTATTTGCGTTTTTGCTTATGAATATGTGCGCCTTTATTCCCATGTGCCTCGCGTAATATGCCACGGAAAGGCCCATGTTTCCAGTAGAGGCACAGCACACGTTTCTGACGCCAAGTTCTACAGCTTTTGATAATTCCACCACAGATCCCCTATCCTTGAATGTTTTTGTAGGGTTCTTCATCTCAAGCTTGAGAAGGACCCTAACATTCGGCATCGAATGATAATTCATTTTTGAAAGCGGCGTATTGCCTTCTCCCAGTGTGACAAGTTTCTTTACTGGAAGCAAATTGGCATATCTGGCAACACCCTTCCTAATGTTTTTGAAGATTTTATCTGCTTTTAGCTCGCCATACTTATTCTCAACCTCGAGTATTGCGCCACATTTGCTGCATCTAAAGGCATCATCTCCTTCCACATGCCCGCATTTCGTGCAAACAAGTCTATAATCCATGTATCTTAGAAGGCTTCGAAAACATTTAAAAACATATGTGTAATGCTTTAGATAGCTCTAAATATCAAGTAAAGGCAATCTACTAACATGAAAGGCATAGCTGTATACGGTTCCACAGGTTCCATAGGTGCACAGACGCTTGAGGTCATAAGTGACATCGGAGGTTTCAAGGTCATTGCACTGGTCTGCAACGGGAAAATAGATGTCTTGGAAGAACAGATTCGCAAATACAAGCCGATATTTGCAGGAGTCATAAACGAGGAAAAAGCTGACGCATTGCGCGAGCTGGTCAAAGATACTAGAACTATCGTGGTTTCAGGGCTTAAGGATCCCATAGACGCATGCGTGGGAAATGAAGTAGACATAGTGGTAAACTCCACTGTCGGCATCTCAGGCCTTATTCCAACGCTTGAATTTATAAAGAATAAAAAGGATGTAGCCCTGGCAAATAAGGAATCCCTAGTAACCGGCGGCAGCCTAGTAAAAAAACTGGCAATGGAGAACGGCATAAGCATAGCTCCTGTATGGACAAACGGAAAAAGGGAAGGTCTTGGAATGTATCCTATCGACAGCGAGCACAGCGCAATATGGCAGTGCCTGCAGGGAACAAAATTCAATGAACTGGAAAGCATCATACTTACTGCATCAGGAGGTCCTTTTAGAAATTCCAGCATGGAAATGCTAAGAACCGCAACAAAGGAGCAGGCGCTAAATCATCCTACATGGAAGATGGGAGGCAGGATAACCATAGATTCGGCCACGCTGATGAACAAGGGCTTTGAGGTAATAGAGGCAATGTGGCTGTTTGACGTAAGGCCTGAGCAGATAAAAATAGTGATACACCCACAAAGCATAGTGCATTCAATGGTGCAGTTCAAGGACAGCAGCATGATGGCGCAGATGGGGCTTCCTGACATGAAGCTACCGATACAGTATGCGCTTAGCTATCCGAACAGGATAGCAAACAACCTTCCAAGACTCGATCTTGCCAAATCAAACAGGCTTCTCTTCGACCAGCCGGATATGGAGAAATTCAAGTGCCTGAGCCTTGCATACGAGGCAATGAGGCTCGGAGGCACTGCACCAGCGGTACTGAACGGTGCGGATGAGCGTGCCGTTGAGCTATTTTTGAGCAACAAGATAAAATTCCTCGACATACCTGAATCGATAGAACAGGCGTTGAGGAGCCACAAGCTGGTCAAGCAGCCATTATTGACGGACATATTGTCTGCCGACAAATGGGCAAGGAAGTTTGTCGATGCTCACATAACCGAGAAATATAAGGGTAAGCAGCTGAGCACGGCCTGAGCTGAGCCTGATTCTGCAATACAAATAGAAATATAAGCACAAAAGTAGATAATATATAAATGATGACTCACGAGGTATTTCTGATTTGTGATGATTAAGAGAGTCGCTGATACTGTAATGTTACTTGCTGATTTGATGCCCAAGAAGATAAACGATTTCCTGTGGGAAATAGGAAAGGAGGAAAATCCCGCAATGAATGTGCCTATCCACATATATGCGAACGAGAAGATAATGCAGACGATGGGAAAGGACAGGACGCTAAAGCAGGCGGCTAATGCAGCCTCATTACCAACGATAGTAAAGCACATGCTGGTAATGCCTGACGGGCATGAGGGATACGGATTTCCAGTTGGGGGTGTCGCGGCGTTTCCTGCAGAGGATGGCATCATATCCCCAGGAAGTGTAGGTTACGACATCAATTGCGGTGTAAGGTTGATAAAAACCAACCTTACTGTCAATGAAATTAAGCCTAAACTAAGTCAACTAATGGACCAGTTAATGAAAAACGTGCCAAGCGGTGTAGGTAGCAAGATAAATCTGCAGTTTACAAAAAGCGATCTTGAAAAAGTTGCAGTTGAGGGTGTAAAATACATAGTTGACAAAGGATACGGCTTCAGCGATGACATCGATCACATAGAGGAATATGGTGCAATAAAGGGCGCTGACTTTAACGAAGTTAGCCCGATGGCAAAGAAGAGGGGCATCAACCAACTGGGCACGCTTGGTGCAGGAAATCACTTTCTTGAGGTACAAAAAATAGAAGAGACATTTGACGACAAGATATCAAAAGGATATGGTTTGGAAAAAGGCAATGTAACTATACTAATACACAGCGGTTCGCGCGGTTTCGGTCATCAGGTATGTAGTGATTATCTAAGAGTGTTTTCAGAGTACCAGCAAAAAAACAACATAAAATTGCCAGATCCGGAATTAAGTTATGCATTTGTCAATTCAAAAGAGGCCGAATCCTATCTTGGAGCAATGAGATGCGCTGTAAACTTCGCATTCACCAACAGGCAGATAATGACTAATTCGATAAGGAAGAGCTTTGAGGAAGTGTTTGGCAAAAGCTCAGATTCATTAGGGATGGAGCTTCTTTATGACGTAGCACACAACATAGCCAAGCTTGAGGAGCATGATGTGGATGGCAGAATGATGAAATTATATGTGCACAGAAAGGGTGCAACAAGGGCATTCGGGCCCGGAAGGGACGATATCCCAAAGAAATACAAGAGCCTAGGCCAGCCTGTCCTGATTCCGGGTAGCATGGGGAGCTCAAGCTACGTTCTTGCAGGAAGAACAGAGGCAATGACTGAAACTTTTGGGTCATCATGCCACGGCTCTGGTAGGGTCATGTCAAGACATCAGGCAATAAGGGAAATTCCCGTTTCTAGGACTCTTGAAGATATGAAAAATAAGGGTATAGAACTTCGAGTAAGGGACAAGAAACTGATAAGCGAGGAGGCGGAATGGGCATATAAGAATGTAGATGATGTCGTGCAGAGCATACAAGGGGCCAAAATATCAAATATAGTTGCAAAACTTGTACCTTTGGGTGTAACAAAAGGTTAG
>JBGOTD010000067.1:0-4065 GCA_041476285.1 Candidatus Micrarchaeaceae archaeon | reverse complement strand
TGCGATAGCGTACCATTCATACCTTACCCTGATTATACCTGCAGTTGTTGCATTTATCGTAACTGTAGTCAGCACTCTTTTCATAATGTCATACATGAGCGATTCCGGAGTAACTGCCATAGACCACAACAAGAAAAATTCTCCCACTTTGCCCAGCAGCGGGGGTGTTGCAGTGTCATTTGGGCTTGCTTGCGGATTATTGGTATATGTATTTGGCATAAGCTTCAACATTTACTCCGCAACTGCGTCTCTTAATTTCATATTTGCAACAATAATTGCGGTTGTACTGATATCCCTTGTTGGGTTTATCGATGACATAAATGTGAAAAGCACACTCGTTAAGTCGACGGACATGATGGATACCAGAAAGGGCCTCAAGCAATGGCAAAAACCCATACTTACGCTTATAGGGGCAATACCGCTCATGGCAGTCAATGCTGGTGTTTCTGTTATAAGGATACCTTTTCTTGGCCCGATCAATTTTGGTATATTATATCCGTTGATTATCATCCCGCTTGCAGTGATATTTGCATCAAATTCGTTCAATCTGCTCGGTGGCTTTGATGGCATAGCTACGGGCTCAGGGCTCATAGCGAGCTTAGCCCTGCTCATTTACAGCTTACTGTACGGCACATATGCTGGTGCGCTCATATCCGGGGTTCTTTTCTCTACGCTGCTCGCATTTGTCATATTCAACATATATCCCGCGCGGCTTATACCAGGTGACAGTTTCACATATGCAGTAGGAACGGCAATGGTAAGCGCGATAATTCTAGGCAACATGGAGTCCTTCGGGCTTATTGTGTTTTTCCCGTGGGTGATAGAGTTCTTCCTGCACCTTAGGAGGAAATTCAAGGTGACGGACCTTGGCAAGCTCAGGAAGGACGGCACATTTGAACCGCCTTACGGCAGGAAAATCTACAGCTGGACGCATGTCATAATGAACCTAAAGAGATGCAAGGAGTGGGAGGTCTCACTGTATATGTGGCTCATATGCTGCGGTTTTGTGGTTCTTGCATTTATAGTCAAATAATTATAAGATAATCTGTTCCTGCTTGACTATAGGAGAACCGTTTACAAGCATTATTTTAGGAGGTACAAACCTTATCCTGCCAGGTTTTACATTAATGCGCCTCTTTGCCTTGTGCCTGTATTGCATATGGCGCTTCCCAAGCTTCCCCCTGTTTGCAAGCCTTATGTCGTTTATGTTTATAAGCTTCTTTCTGCCAGCATAATTAGCGTATACAGATGCCTGTTCTACGATCTCGTTTACAGTGTCCTGCAGTTCCCTTTCAAGGCTTATTACGGCCTTTTCGTGGATTCTTTCCGCACCCGCCTCCCTCAAAAACTGTTCTATATCATACATGCTAAACTCTCTCTTTTTATTCCCCAAACAGAACACCCGTGGAGACTATTAATAAAACAATCCTTTTAAATAGATTTGTTTTTAACTGATTAGTGGCATTCTTGATCTTAACTTTTCTCTTGGTAGTATGGTAGTAACATGATTAGACTGGGGTTTCATTTGTCAATTGCAGGAGCAATATCCAATGCCTCCAGCGAAGCGGCAAACAAGGATTACAAGGCGTTTCAGATATTCACCACAAGCTCAAGGTCATGGAAAAACTCTGATATCAAATCAGACGATGCGAACGAATTCAAGAAATGCAACAGGGTCAATGATCTGAAATCCTTCGCACACATACCTTACCTTTGCAATCCAGCGTCACCGAACAAGCCAGTATATGAGAACAGCAAGGAGATGCTTGTAAACAACTTGACCAACTGCAACACTTTGGGAGTAGAATCGCTAGTAATACACCTTGGCTCGCACCTTGGTAAGGGCGTTGACAAGGGAATAGAAAACATATGCAGAGCACTTTCATTTGCGCTTGAATCAACTGAAAAGACCAGCATACTTCTCGAAAACGGCGCAGGATATAAAAACTGCGTCGGCTCTAAATTTACTGAGATAGGCAAAATAATAGACACCCTTGATTCCGACAGGATAGGCGTATGTTTTGATACATGCCATGCCTTTGCTGCAGGATACGATATGAGAAATGCTGAAACTGTTGACAAGATGATGAAAGAATTCACCAGCAACATAAAATTATCCAAGCTGATGTTTATTCATTTGAATGATGCCAAATACGAACTTGGAAGCGGGCTGGACAGGCACTGGCACATAGGAAAAGGGCATATCGGAAAAACCGGATTCATTAGCCTCTTCAGGAACAGTGCATTCAAAAGCGGCTCGTTCGTTATGGAATTACCTGAGGATTCGGAGGACGGCCACACAGAGGATATGCAGGCGATAAAATCAATAATAAAAACGGCTTCCGGCTAGATGCCGGTCAGCGCCTTCAAAATTACTATTACTATGCCGCTCCTTATGTTATCATCTATTGATGAATTTAGCCCTTCTATGAATGCAAGTATTAGCGCGAACAGCACCCCATACAATCCTATTGTAAGATAGCCACCAACCGCTGCAATTGCGAAGAAGGCGAGTGTTCCTACTATCGTCTTGTATCTGTTGTATGGCAGGTTTTCAGCCCTTCTTGCGCTCACTCCAACTATTGTTGCCATTGAATCGGCGAAAAAGAGCACGACAATGCCGAACAACAATAGGTTTGTAGTGTGGACGAAACCCATCACTATCGCAGCGCTTGCTGCAAGATATGTTGCGCCCTGGCCGTATGTCACACCCTTCCTTTCAAGGTCCATCGCCCTTGTGTAGAATCTTCCCATCCTGAGGTTCGCAAGAAGGTTGTTTGACGTGTATGCAAGAAGCATCAGGGCGAATATTATACTTACAGCCGCAATGTACGGGAATATAACCACTATCCCGATAAGCACTATTCCAAGCACTATCTGCACTATGTCCCTGTTTATCTCCGTCTTTTTCATTTTCTTTACTTCCGACTTTTTGGGATTTAATGCAAACTCCCTGTACATAAGTCCGTATATCGTTCCTATCGCAAACATGCCTGCAAATGCTGTGTTTGCATTATAGCTGCTGGCATATATTACGAATCCCGCAATCAGCAGTATCATCAGGCTGATGAACACATATGGCTTTGATATGTAGAGTATCGCAAGTATTGTTGATACGATTGCGATGCATATGTCAAGCGCCAGCAGATCGTAGTAGTTTGCAGCGCCGTGAACACTTATAAGGCCGTATAGAAGATAAACTGTCGCTATGCTGGCAAGCAGCGGTATTATGTTCAATACCTGCTTCTTCCTGAATATGTGTATCATGTATGCTGCCAGCGCGAAGACTGACAGTATGACGAAAGCCAATGTATATGCGTTTATAACATTCTGCATCTAGACACCCTATGGGGAAACCCTGTTTATCATCCTTGGGAAGGGTATCGCATCCCTTATGTGATCAAGGTTAAGCATCCATTTTATTAGGCGCTCAACTCCGAGGCCGAATCCCGCGTGGGGCACGGACCCGTACTTCCTAAGGTCTATATACCATTTGTAGCTATCTAAATTAAAATTTAACTCTTTCATTCGTTCCACCAGCTCCTCTTCCTTCCATATCCTTTCGCTCCCGCCTATTATCTCACCGTGACCCTTTGGGGCAAGCATGTCGGCGCACGCAACGGTCCTGGGATCGTTTTTATTGACGGGCATGTAGAACGCCTTTATCTCCTTGGGCCAGTTGTACACGAAAATGGGCTTTTCTTCCTCCATTGTCAGCAGACGCTCCTCCTCAACTCCAAAATCATCCCCCCATTTCTTCTTTGAACCTAGATCATTCAGTTGCTCTATCGCCTTCTCATATGTGATTTTCTTGAATGGAGGTTTTATTTTAAGCAATGATTCGGGATCGACGTTCAGGGACTTGAGTATATCCGCATGCTTATTCGCAAGCCTGTTCGCAACATGGCTTACGAGCTGTGATTGAAGCTTCATGCTCATGCTGTTGTTGTAGTATGCCATCTCAGGCTCAAGGTGCCAGTACTCCGCAAGGTGCTTTACGGTTCTTGATTTCTCAGCCCTGTATGACGGTGCAAGCGTATAGACCTTGTCAAGCGCATATACCAT
>JBGOTD010000066.1:0-4276 GCA_041476285.1 Candidatus Micrarchaeaceae archaeon | reverse complement strand
TGTATACGATGTAAAGGCTTCGGAAGTAGTAAAGCTAGCCGCTGAAAGGCTCAAGGAGAAGCTCAACAAGCCGGCTTATGTAGACTTTGTGAAGTCGGGATCGAACAAGGAGCGCATCCCCCAGGACCCTAATTTCTGGTACATGAGAAGCGCATCTATACTAAGGCAGGTCTACCTTAACGGCCCGATCGGAGTGTCAAGGCTAAGGACAAGATATGGCTCAAGAAAGGAGCACGTAGTGCACAGAAGGCATCACAAAAAGTCAGGCGGAAGCGTCATAAGGGACGCATTACAGGGGCTTGAGAAGCTCAATTACGTCAAGAACACAAAATCAGGAAGGGTAATAACGCCGCAGGGCAAATCGTTCCTCGACAAGATATCGAAGGAACTGAATAACACTTAAGTGCTTTTATGGAAGAAGGCGAAGATGAGCAATACCAGAAAAAAATGAGGAAAAGAGTTATAGACGCGCTTAAGGCGGCACAGGTTGAGGAGCAGAAAAAGGACATACTCAAACAGTTCCTTGACGCAAAGGCTTATGAAAGGATCATGAACATAAGGGCTTCGAACATGGAGCTTTACAACCAGCTTGTGAATCTGGTGGTATCTCTTGTGCAAAGCAACAGGGTCCAGGGCAAGATAACAGAAACACAGCTCAAATCAATACTTTCGAAAATCACATACAGGCGCGAACCGAAAATAGAATTCAAACACAAATAATGATATTATGTCAAAGAAAAGTGCTTACAAGAAGGCAAGGCTTGGAAAGAAGATGAAGCAGGCGAGAAGGATGCCGCTTCTGGCTACCCTAAGGACCCACAGAAGGACGCAGCAGAACAGGTTCGGCAGGAACTGGAGAACGCACAAGCTTAAGATAGAGGATAGATGATTCAATGGCAAACAGACTTCTTACGATCAATATAAGGAAATACCTTACAAAGCAGCCGAGAAGGAAGAGGCCGGCAAGGATGTCGAGATATGTAAGGCATAGGATCTCAAAGTCAACCAACATAAGGCTGGACAACATAAAGATAAGCAAGGAACTCAACTCCATTATGCTCAAAAAGTATCTTCACAGCATGAAGCCATTGAAGGTAAGCATAAGCATAGAAAAGGAAAAGGCAACAGTAACTTATTTTGATAAGACGGCAAAGCCGGTAGCTGAGGTAAAAGCCAAGGAGGCAAAACCTGATGCAAAGACTCCAGCGGCACAGCAGAAGGCACAGCCGCAGGAGCCGAAGAAGGTGTCTGAAAGCAAGACCAATTCCAAAGAAGTGAAGAACTAACGGCTGATTTTATGGAAGCCGCCAGGTATAAGATATTGGGCAGCGACTACGTAGGTGTTTTTGCAACAGCAACTGACGATTTCTTGTTTGTCGGTGCAGGACTGACAAACAACAGCAAGGACATGATTGCAAAAGTGCTCGATGTAAAATGCATAGAGGCGACTATTTCCGGATCAAGTCTTGTAGGGATTTTCTCAAGGGCTAACTCGAACGGGATCGTGCTTTCAAACATAACACTGGATTACGAAGTGGAGGCGCTCAAGAAACTGGATCTTGGAATTAATATATCAGTGATAGAAAGCGATCTCAACGCCATAGGCAGCAACATACTTGCAAATGACAGAATAGCGGTAATCAATCCCGACTACAGCAAAAAGGACGAGCAGGACATAGCAGACGTATTAGATGTTGAAGTTATAAAGTCAGGGATAGACGGTTTCAAGACAGTTGGTGCCAACAACATACTGACCAATACTGGCCTTGCGATAAACAATAGGGCGACAGCGCAGGAAAAGAACGAGTGGGACAGATTCAGCGGTTTCGATTCGATAAGAACTACGGCAAACACCGGAGCGCTTGCGATAGGCCTATCTGTAATAGCGAATTCGAAGGCAGTGGTTGCGGGGGACACGACAACAGGTTTCGAGCTTGTAAGGATAATGGAGGCACTTCAATGAATTAAATTTACAGTAACTAATTTATTATCAAACCTCGGAATTATATTGATTATATGGCTAATGATGATAAAGGGGCAAAGCTCGATCGTGATGGGATTGAAGAACTCAGGTACATACAGCAGATATACCAGAACCAGTACGCCATGACTGGCAATTCCATAAATGCACTTTTGAGGGAGCTTCAGGAATTGAGTTCCGCACAGAAGACGCTTGAGAGCATGGACCTGGTGCAGGGAAAGGAGACGCTTACAGGGATAGGCGGTGATTTCTATCTTGTCGGAAAGATTGAAAACCCGAAGAAGGCGCTGGTCGGCATAGGAGCAGGCTATGTGGTAGAAAAGGACATAGATTCCGCAAAATTGCATGTGGCTGAACTCATAAAAAAACACACCGAGAACCTGAACAATGTTACAAAGAGCAGGAAGCAGATAGAAAATGCGCTGATTGAGATATCATACAGGCTGGAGAATTCGCGTTAGGTATATGCATGTTTGACGAGTTGCGAAAGAAAATCTCTAACGCAGTGAAGGGATTTATAAAAAAGGAGGAAAAGAAGGAAGAGTTAGAGGAGAAAACGCCTGATGAAACGGAAGATAAAAAAGATTTAGCAGAACAAAGGCAGGAAAGTACTGAAGTCCAGGCAGAAAAAGATGCAGCTCATGAAGAGACGCACGAACACCATAAAGCAAAGGAACATAAGCCAAAAAACGACGAAGTAATCAAATTATCCCTGAAGACCAAGATAAAAGGGGCGATACTTGGCAGGGTTAGGTTAAGCGAATCCGAGATAGACAATTTCCTTGAGACTCTAAAAGTGTCGATGCTTGAGTCTGACGTTTCGTATGATACAACAGAACAGTTTGTAGATGACTTGCATGTAAAACTCAGTGAGAAGCAGATTGAATCAAAAAGGATACGGGAGGAAATCACAGGAACAGTAAGAAGCTCGCTTTTTTCAGTGCTTTATAATGGCAAGGCTGTTGATATTGATGAATTCGTAGCACGGCGCGGCGAATCAAAGGAGCTTCCCGTGAAGATACTTTTCCTGGGGCCAAACGGCGCCGGCAAGACGACCACGATAGCAAAGATAGCCCACCATTTCAAGAAAAAGAGACTAAGCATAGTTCTTTCCGCAAGCGACACATTCAGGGCTGCGGCGATAGAGCAGATAGAGCACCATGCAAAAAAGATAGGTGTTCCTGTCATAAAGAGCAACTATGGTTCCGATCCGGCAAGCATAGCATTCGATGCAATTGCGTATGCAAAGGCGCACAGTATGGATCTTGTCCTTATAGACAGCGCAGGAAGGCAGGAGACAAACAAGAGCCTGATAAACGAGGTGCAGAAGATGGTAAGGATATCCAAGCCTGACCTCACGATATTCGTTGGAGAGAGCACCGCAGGCAACATGATATCCGAGCAGATAAAGGAATTCAACAAATTCGTAAAAATTGATGGCATAATACTTACAAAACTGGACTGCGATGCAAAGGGGGGCAGTGCACTTTCGATATCGCATACGACAGGCATACCCATACTCTTTTTCGGAGTGGGAGAGGGTTACGATGCGATTATACCTTACAACCCGAACTATGTTGTGGATGCAATACTTCCAGAGGCCAACTGACCGCAAAAAGTTATAGTTGCTGTATATATTTTGTTATGTTATATTATCTGTGGTTTTATGGATAAGCGTCTTTTAACTATAGAAGACGAAATACTGAAGCAGATAGTTGGGAAGTTCTCAGAGATAGTTGATGTAGACAGGAGAAACGAGATAATAGCCGCATTGGCAAAGAAGGCTAGTTCTTCAATAAAGCAGAGCGATATAACCGCATTAATAGATGACATTAACAATCTTGATCCGATAACGGACCTGCTTGTCGACGAAGATATAGAGGACATAATGATAAACAATACGGATAACGTATATGCGTTCAGCTCAAAAAAGGGAAGCATAAAACAGGAGTACAAGATAGAGAATCGTGACATGCTGCGGAGATTGGTTTCAAAGCTCAAGCTATACATGACAAACTCAGCTAACAAGGGCAACATAATCGACATCCATCTGCCGAACGGTAGCAGGGCAAACGTGGTCTCATCGCCGCTCGGGTACGACATAACCATAAGGAACATGAAAAGAACACCTTTGAGCATGCTCGACCTGGTAAACCAGAACCTTCTCGACTATGACATGGCTGCAAGGATATGGCTATATGTGGACGGGCTCAGGGTAAGACCTGCTAATCTTCTTATTGGAGGGGTGCCAGCCGCAGGAAAGACAACCCTGCTTAACGCGATGTTCTCATTCTT
>JBGOTD010000065.1:0-4277 GCA_041476285.1 Candidatus Micrarchaeaceae archaeon | reverse complement strand
GATAGCGACAATGAAGACCACAAAGACAAAGTACATGTTCATAAACAATATTTTCATAACCAACAAGGGCGGTGTATGATGTTTCTGCAACAAGGAATGCTCGAGTATATATTCACTATAGGGATAGTAATATCGTTTGCTGCTCTTATTGTCGGCGTAATAAACGACAGGAAGAACATCAAAAAAATCCTCATAGACAGCGGATTCAGGCTGAAGCACCTCACTCTTGTAGTGGCGATATTGCTCGTGTTCATATTGATGGAGACGTACTTCATACATGCGACGCAGTTGCTGTTCTTCGATGACGTCATATACCAGGCAATGTCCCTCATGCTGCTCCACTCTGGCCAGGCATGGATGTGCAACTACGGCACGCCAGTTGCATGCTTTTCAGGTCAGATATTTCATGAGCCGATAGGTCTGTCATTCAATTTTGCAATCGCATTCGCGCTCTTCGGCACTTCAAGAAGCATAGCATACGGGACAGAACTGGGACTTGGAGTTATTTCTGTATTCATGAGTTTTTTTGCATCGCTGCTGCTGCTTAAGGACAAGAGAGCGGCATTCTTCACTGAGCTGCTCATGGCATTGTCGCCGGCAATTCTTGTCTGGGCAAAGCCGACAAATTCAGACCTTGCGGTGCTTGCATATTCGCTTGTTGCGATGTTCTTCCTGCTTGTCTTCATAAGAAAGAAGAACCTGTGGAGTTTCTCCAACATGCTGTTCTCCTTTTCGCTGCTTCTCTACATGAAAGTGAATGAGGTATTCTTCATACCCGTATTCGTGGCATTTTACCTTCTTCTTGAGAACAAGAGCGTAAGCAAGAACATGGAGAACATGTTCAAGGCTATAAGGAACAACATATTCAACACGAGGTTGCTGCTTGTGGTCTTCTTTTTCATGATAACTGTTGTTCCGTCAATACTGTATTCATTTAATGAGTCTAAGACAGACACGTACGGCTGGCAGGGCACCATAATACAGAATACATGCAGCCAGAACCTTGCGCCAGTAAACGTGACGAGCGTCATAAATTTAGTTAATTTCAAGACAAACGTCTGCGCCAATCTTGCCTTCTGGTTCAACAAGTACAAGTCTCAGTACATAATGCAGCCGATAATATTTACGCTGCTCGGCGTGCTTGGGGCCATTCTGATGCTTTTCATAGGCAAGAACAAACGCATACTTGCGGCAATAGGCATCTGGTTTTTTGTATTCTTCTTCCTTTATACCGGTTTCTACGCGGGCTCTGTGATATACGGGGTTGACTGGAGGTTCATGCTTAGCCTTATTGCACAGGCATCCATGCTTGGTGGATTTGCAGCGTCGGAGATACTTGATCTTGTCAATTACTATGCGCGCGGCATCATGAAAAATAAGACAGTTGTTATAAACGCAATCGCGCTGGTGATAATGCTTGCTGTCATATTCGTGCCGATATACAGGCTTCTTCCTCTTCTTTCGGTCGACCCGTCATCTATACAGCAGGCCGGCGATGCAAGATTCTACGAGGGCTTTGTGTACAACAATTCGCAGGTGATTCCAAGAGGCTGCATAGTGTATAGTTATGATCCTACGCTCTACCAGCTCAACAACATAACATCAACACAGATAGACAATCTTTACAATGTGACTCAGGTGAATGCATACATGAAGCAGTACAAATGCCTTGTTTTGGATTACGGCTATTGGTGCCACACACCGCAGAACCAGTGCAGTTACGCGCCTCAAAGCTACAATCTTGTCCCCATAAAGATAGCGACTTACAAGCAGATGGATTACAGTTATGGCTTCTATTACGTGTACAGGAAATAGTCAGGCGTCTTCGTCACTTAACCTTAAGAACCTTTTATCAAGATGCAGATCAAAAGTTGCTGCTGATTTTGGCTGATCATCTTTTGAAGTAAGCTTATGCCTTAACATCTCCTCAACTATCTTCTGCAGATTTCCATTTAATGAATCTCTGTCATGCGGTAGCAGCAACGTTCCAAATGATATGCGATCAGCTCTCTTTCCTGATTTGTTATCAAATATCTCCCTTATCTTGAGATATGTTGCTCCTTTATTGTCATGCTTTCCAAAGCCCTCCAATCTCTTGCGCTTTGCTTCTACCTTAAGTTTTATCGGATCCGTGCGACCGGCTAGCGTTGATATTTCAACAGGCAATTGGACTATGTAATGTCCGCGCCTTCTTTTGGGTGCATTAGAACTTGCAGATATTTCCACCATTATTCCGCCGGGATAATATAAATTAGGAATGTATTTAACCGTTTTCTACAGTTCCGGCCTTAAAAGAATAAGAGGATTTTTAGGTCAGCCTCTTTTAGAGGCTTCCAGCAGCAACGCAAGTGCAGCAATCCCTGCTATCGCTCCCGCTTTGCCAGCGTTCTCGACGGTTTTTGACAATAACACCTTTACCTCGTATCTTAAATCTGATGCTATGTCATCCGTAGGTCGAAGTAGCTCATGCGGAGTTGCAGGCTGAGCTCTCAAAAAGGTTGTCGCGTGTGCAACGCCCATAATTAATGAACTTGCAAGCAGTACCTTTCCAATTGCACCCTCCGCTTTTTTTAACATGCTTCTATCTTTATGCATTGTTGTTTCCATCCCAATCATATAAATTATGAAATTTTAAGTATATAAACTTTGGGCTTTTTGGAGCTTCCATTTTTATGAAATGGAAGTAATTTTGTCGTCTATTACAGGTTCTTTAGTATTGTCTTGAGTATTATCAATCCATCAGATATGCTTCTGAGCTTTCCCTCTCCTGACGCCCTTAACTTCTCAAAGCTCGGCACCTCAAGAACCTTCATGTGCTTCCTCTGAACCTTCATGCTTATCTCAGTCTCTATGCCGAATCCGGGTTCTTTGAGATTGAGCCTTTTGGGAATTCCCCTTGCAAAGCTCCTGTATCCGTAGCACATGTCAGTGTAGTGTGAGCCGTAGCGGAGGTTTACAATGCTTACAAAGAACTTGTTACCGATCTTCCTGTAGAATGGCATGTCCTCGCTGCCTCCCCCAGTAAGGAACCTTGATCCCATGCATATGTCATAGCCTGCCTCTATACCGGCTATCAGCAATCTAAGTTCATTCGGCCTGTTGGACAGGTCGGCATCCATTGCTATTGTTATTGCGCCCTTTGCCGAGTTTAATCCTTTTATGAGCGCTGAGCCCTTTCCCTCTTTGTCGTATATTATTCTTGCACCCATGGACTTGGCGTATTTGACGGTTTTGTCCTTTGAATAGCCGTCAACAACTATTATCTCGTATTTGTAGTCCTTTATTACGGGTTTTATCTCCTTCAGGAGTGTCCTTATGTTGCGTTCCTCTTCCAGTGTCGGTATCACTATACTAACATAAGGATTTGCCATAAAAATACCACATAACTTATAATTTATATTCTTGGGTCGGGGTTTCACGCTGCCTGCGTCTCTTTCGGTTGATTATTATTGATACTATTATGAGTATAATAATTATAATGATTGCAGCCAGCAGCGAAATTATCAGCAGCGTGCCGCCCAGCTGCGGCAGTTTTGAACCAGTACTCGTACCTGCAAATGTGATTGTTGTGATCGCAAGCGTCGCGTAATGCACCCCGTCCTTGATATATGCAACACCTACTGCTACAGGAAATTGCGCATTTGTAAATTGAGGAGGAACAACTGCAAATGATGCGTTTCCACGCCCGAATCCGTCTATAGTTACATTTCTTGCAGGTGGCGAAACGCCAAATGATGGCGGAGCATAAACAGTGACCTGTGCCTCTAGCGAATAATTGGCCACATTGGATATGTTAACAAATACATTGCCGCTTGTCTTTCCAAGATTTGTTATTGCAAGTTGACTCTGTGCACCCCTCAAAAAGTCTGCAAGGCATGGGAATATCGTGGTAAATACGTTTGTGCCCTGTGCATACCTTACGAGGAATCTCTCGACATAACTTCCAGGTGTGCTAAAATTCCAGAGATAAATGCGCTGCGCATAGGTTGCGCCAGGCGCAACAAATGGTATTGATATTGTTGTGTTGTTTGGTATTGCACCCTCTATTATCGGGGTTATTACAAGGTTCGTGGCCGTGCCGTTGCCCGAGTTTGTAAGATTGAATTGTATGTAGTTGTTCGGCTGGTTTATTATTCCGGAATAGCATGTGCCAGTAAGCGTTACTGTGGAAGCGCCGGCTATCCCTATTAATATTGACAGCATTACAAAAATCAGCAGCTTCATTATATGCACTTGACGTGTAAATATGCAAAAGCAAAATATAAAAGCATTAGATT
>JBGOTD010000064.1:0-4303 GCA_041476285.1 Candidatus Micrarchaeaceae archaeon | reverse complement strand
CGTTCATCATTCTTCTTACCCTTTCCTGGTTGTACCTTGGCCTGCTTCCTATTACCATAACACCATAGATTATTAAAACTATTAGTAGGATTGCTACGATTATTTCTGCCGCCTTTTTGACATCATTGCTGCTTATGGCTATGCCTCCAATTCCAGCCTTTATTGTAGTCGTCTTTTGGGTAGAAACTGCCTGCGAATTTTGCAGTACAACTACGGGCAAAGAGTATGTGGTATTTGCGCCCTCTGTGTTTATGTAAAGAGTGAATATCAATGTGCCGGGATTATTGCCAGTTTTTATTGTGAAACTCCTGCTTAATAACTGGTTTGGCGTTGCATTTACGACTTGAGTCGAATTGTATACAGTAACTCCAGGAGGCGCCGTAAGGTAGAAGTACACGCTTTGTGAGGATGTGCCAGTGTACAACACGTCGGCAGATATCCTCTGTGTGGAATTTGTGTAGAATGTCGGCAGTGAGAAGTTTACGATCTTAAGTATGCTTATCGGCTTTAGTATAGACGGTACTGTCAGTATGTTTTGGATATGTGACGGGAACAGCTGGTTCTCCAAGCCGCTTATCTGGTAGTATGCATATAGTATCTGTGCTGGTGGCAGGTATGGTATTGACCAGTATATCTTGTATGTGCCATCAACTTGCAATATGTTGGCCTGTAATCCATAAGTCTTTATCCCTGAAATGTTGTCGGTTATAGTATACGGCAAAGACGTTACAAGAGTCGCATTGTTTATACCCTGGTTCATGCCGCTGCTGATCTCTATTATGCCGAGCGTGGAGTTTGTCGAATTTATGAGAGTTACCTCGTTGAGAAGCCCTGGCTGTGCTGATGTGATATTCTTTACAGTAAAGGATATGTGTTCGGTAACTGTTCTTGTTGTGCCATTTACAGGTGTTACGTTAAAGTTTATCGGTATGAAGTACGTTGCCACATCTATGCTGCTGTTTATCGCTTTAAGCACAAATTGCACATATAGCGACTTGCCGGGCAGCAGGTATATGCTGTTTGTCGATAGTGTAATGAACTTGCTATAATTCTTGTTTACGCTGATATTTACGAATTCAGGAGTGTTATTGAGGTTCTCGATGCCTATCTCAGATATCGATTCCTTGCCGCCGAACAAGGCAGTGTATATAGGCACATATGTTATGGCAAGTTCTGGTGTCTGGATTATTGTAGTCGAACTTCCATTATACTGGTTCACAGCTATTACAGTGTAGTTGCTGTTCATTGAGTTGGTATAAATTAGGGCATTGTTTTTTATGTAGCTCACATTCATTGTTGCCGTATAATTGCCTTTGGAAAAGGTGCCGTTACGTATTGATGCAGTAATGGACTCGTTTTGGAAAGGAGATAGAGGACCGATATCAAATGTCTGATTGAATGGCGTTGGCCCGTTTATTCTTATATTTATCGTTAAGTTGCCTGACGCGAACCCGCCGTTGTTTTCCAATTTTGCAAAGAAGGTAAGTGGCGCATTGCGGCTGACTAAATTAGGCATTGAAAAATTGGTTATTGTTATGTTTACAGGGCCTTTTGATATGGGAGATGTGCCGGTTGGTTGCGAGAACGATAGCGTCGTGAGAGTAATCATAATGGTTACAAATAGCACTAATGCTAATGGCCGGCTGTGGCTATCCATGTATATAGGAATACAAATTTTATATTTAATTCTTTCGATATTTTTCGTCAGGCCAATTTTGTGGTTGTTTTGAGGATTAGTCTGCTTTTAGAACCTTCCCTGACGCAAATATCCTGGGGGTCATCGTTCTGACCATAATAAATGAGTCACCCGTCTCGACAGGAACGCTTTTCTCGAGTCTTACCCTCACTTTGCTTCCCTCTATCTCTTCAACAGTTGCAATTACGTAGGAAAAGCCTACAGCAATAGAGTATGCCTTTCCTACCTCTATTGCTTCGTCTACGAAGCTGCTCTTCTTGGCATCCAGGCTAAGCACTTTAGTAGATTTTACCTGGATTGTTGACAGTACATCGCCCTTCTGCATATCACTTTCGTCAATACCCTTAATTGCCAATCCCACCCTTATCCCGGTAGCTGCCTCCTTTCTGTCCTCGTCTTGGCTCTGTATGGACCTTACTGTTGCAACTTTTCCTGAGTTGTGATACAAAGTGTCATGTATCTTGACAGTACCTTTCGTCACGACACCGAGAGCAACAGTCCCTACCCCTTTTACGTTGAATGCCTTGTCTATGTCCACTCTTGTGCTTTCCGCTCTTGCATCGGATTTTAACGATACAATTGAATCCAATATGTTCTCCCTGTCTGCAAATGAGATGTTTTCAAGTGTTATTCCGGAGATTATTTTTGTTATATCGTTGTCCTTTGTGAATATTGTCCTTTTGTTTAGGAGTGCACACGCGATAAGAACCTCGCCGAACAGTCTGTCTAACGCCTTTGTGCTAACGACTATCTGATCTGCAATTAAAAACGACTGTGGCAGCGCGTAAAATTTTTCCTCGATTGATGAGGGCATCAATCCTACTATTGTGTTGTCGTTTAATTTTCTGTTATAGAATGTTATGCTGTTTTCCGAGCCTTTTTTGCCTATGTAATCAGCAAGGCTCTCATCAAACGGTATAGCAACAATCGTGTTCATATCATATCACATTTATTAATTCGTGGTTTATTGGAGAGCATATTTTTCTTTCTCTTTTATTTCTTTTACCAACCCTTCTTTCATATCATTGTATGTACGTACAGGAAGCTTAAGATTCCTGAGCTCTTCGGTGTTGTATTCCGTTGACGGCCTCCAGCTTCTTTCCTCAATTGGTTTTGCATCTATTCCGAAGCTTGAAAGTACATCGTTTGCTATGTCAAATTTGGACTTCATCTCAGGGACCAGTGCAGGTATTTCCTTGTTTGTTATGCTCTTTTCTATAACACTCACTATGATTTCAGACAGATGTGCCATCCACGTTGGTTGGAATCTCCATGATGTGTCATATGTCAGTGTGCCGTTTCCTTGCACATTCTTGAGTATCTGATTGAATGGCTTGTCTGTTTCCGTGTTGGGATTCATGCCGAATATGACAGATGGTTTCAGTATTATGTAGCCTGCATTTGCCTTTCTTGTAGCTGCCTCACCTGAAAACTTTGTCTTTTCATAAAAGCTTTTCTGCAGTTCTGCAACGGTTGAGGATAAATATATAACAACTGCACCTACTTTGTTCGCCGCATTGACTATGTTTTCTGTGCCCTTTTGGTTCACTTCAATCGCGAGCCTTGTTCGTAAAGTATTACTTTAAAGACAAACTTAATACTTTGCGGACAGGAACGGGTTGCTAGACGATAAAACTGTCTTTAAATGGTTATTGAAATGTCATTATTTTACAATAGATTTAATACTTTAGCAATAGAAGTATATGTAATGCCCGAAGTAAAAATATTCGTAACCAGCATGGATCCCCTTAAGATTTTGCAAGTTTTTAGCGAAGATGATTACGAGACCATGATTGAAGACTGGCAGCAAAGCTCTTTAGGGAAAAAATATGTTAGAGTAGAAAAGCTTGGTGGCACAGGAGATAAAGGTCGTGACATAGTATGCACCGATAAGAATAGTGATTCTTATATTTATCAATGCAAGCACTATGATAGAAAATTGAACAAAAAAGATGTTCTTCTTGAAATAGGAAAATGCTGTTACTATTGCTTTAAAGGGGATTACACCACCCCAAAGAAATATTATTTTGTGTCTCCACAAGGGGTTACAATACAACTCAGAGATTTATTTGATACTCCTACGGATTTGAAAAGAGAATTGAAAACAGCTTGGAAAAGCACATGCCAATCAAAGATTAGCGCATCAGAAGAAATAGCATTAGTAGACGGCTTGCTTGCATTTATAGACAATATGGACTTTTCTATATTTGGCTATATTTCCCCTGAAGAATTCCTTGCAGATTTTAAGAATACATCTTATTATACAAAGTGGTTTGGTAAATTATCTAAATCAAGAGCACTAATATCTGAAGCACCAGCAGAGATCAAAGAGAACGAGCTAATTTATATCAGAAAGATACTTGAAGCATATAGTGAGCACTTAGGCCATAACATAGAAGATGCCAATAAACTGAAGGAAACAAATCCTGAATTGTGGGACAACTTTAATCTCCAAAGGCTATATTTTTATTCAGCAGAATATCTAGCTGCATTTTCTCGTGAAACTTATGCTCCAGAATTACAATGCTTTGAACAGTTGAAGGATGAGGTTTACCATAGAATAATTGATGAGATTCGTGAAGATGCAAAAAATGGTTTTGAGCGATT
>JBGOTD010000063.1:0-4307 GCA_041476285.1 Candidatus Micrarchaeaceae archaeon | reverse complement strand
TTGGGCCGCCAGGAACTGGCAAGACACTTCTAATGAGGGCAATAGCAAACGACATCAGAGCAGGATTCTTCCTTGTAAGGACACCGAACCTGGTATCTGGAGTTCCAGGAGACACTGAGCGCAGATTGGCAAACATATTCACAACTGCAAGGAAAAACGCGCCATGCATTCTCTTTTTTGATGAGATAGATTCAATAACCAGAAGCAGATCGCAAGGCAATGTAGATGAGGTACACAGGCAGATATTGTCCGAATTGCTTGTTGAGATGGACGGATTTCAGAAACTTAAGAATGTTGTAGTTGTTGGTGCTACAAATGCGCCAAACGTAATAGACCCCGCAGTGTTGAGACCGGGCAGATTTGACCGGGCAATTTACATGCCGCTGCCAGATTTCAATGGGAGAAAGGAGATATTCAAGATATACCTGAGCAAACTTCCAGTTTCAAAGGACGTAAAAATTGACGAACTTGCAAAGATGGCAGAGAAGTTCTCCGGCGCAGACATAAAATCGCTTTGCGATAATGTGGCACAGGAAATGGCCCAGGAGGCGGCCGGCCAGCACAGGGTACTTGAGATAACCCAGCAGGATATCAAAAATTTCATACTTGCAACAAAGCCGTCCACAACACTGTCGCAACTCAAGGAATACGAAAGATTCAGGATAGATTTCGAGAGGAGGACTCTGAAGCAGGAGCGTGTCGAGAAGTTTGAAAAGATAGACATAGAGGATGTTGTCGGACTTGAAGTGGTAAAGAAGGCAGTCGTAGACGCAGTAAAAACGCCGATGGAGCATCCGGAACTTGTCAAAAAATACAATGTCAAGGCAATAAAAGGCATTTTGATGTTCGGACCGCCAGGAGGAGGCAAAACAATGTTTATGAGAGCAATAAGCAACGAATTGAAGGGCGTTACCATGCTCGAGATAAACGGTGCTGAAATTGGCCAGGAGGAGGCGGGCAAAGCAACTACTGCCATAAAGGACATATTCAACCGTGCAGTAGAAAATGCACCATCGATATTGTTTATAGACGAACTTGATGGAATCGCACCGAAAAGGAAGGGTGCATCCGAAAGAGGAGTGCAATTAACCTCTGAATTACTACAAGAGATGGACGGTCTGGTAGAATCTCCAGGAGTTGTGCTTGTCTGTGCCACAAACAGACCGAGCGCTTTGGATCCTGCAATACTTAGACCTGGCAGATTTGACAAGCTAATATACGTAGAACCGCCAAATGAGCAGCAGCGAGATTCGCTATTCAAAAAGTATATGGAAGACGTGCCCGCAAGCAAGGACATAGATTTCAAGGAACTTGCAAGAATGTCAGAGGGTTATACCGGCGCAGACATAGCAAACGTATGCAGAGAGGCGAAGCAGAAGGCGCTTAATGAAAGCATAAGAACAGGAAAAGAAACTGAGATAGACATGAATAATTTGCAAGAAATAATAAAAAGCATAAAACCCTCAGCGCCAGAGGCACTTGTTAAGTCTTACAAGGGTTTCCTTGACAAATACGGCCAAAGATAATCATTTCTTCCCAAGCAACCTACTTGCAAATGAGTTGCTTGCAAGCACCCTGGAATCATCGTTTACGTATATCTGCATCTTTCCGTCCCTCATTCTTATGTCACAGAATTCCATCTTGACTAAGTCGTTTGTCTTAAGGCTTGTAGTTGTGATTGCTGAAGAACCCCAAAATGATGCATCAATGGTGTTAATTGAATCTGTAATAACGCATGATGCGACTGCAATCTGGCCTGTTTTGCCTAGTCTAGTTACATGTCTTATCGGGCTTATCTCCAGGATTCTTCCAATTACGTCAACTTTTCTCAATTCTTCCTTTACTAAGGAATAGTCGTTTATTGCATTCAGCTGGGACGGAGATATCTTGTTTATTATAGTATTCTGGCTTGATTTGAGTTCGGTTGTTGTGCTGTCCAGGAAAACATTGTTAACTATTACAGTATCGCCACGCTCAAAGGAGTTTATGTCTATGAATTCTGAAAGCTTGTCCCTGAGGTTCAGTGCTATTGTTGAACCTTCCTCTCCAAGGATTACGACCCTTCTTTTTGATTCCCTGCCTTTGATATTGATGGTCTGGGGATTGAATATCCTGTATATGCAATCCTTTACATTTACTATAGATTCAGGGTTTTCAGCTGATTTTTTTACAGCGATAGAATTTAGCAGTTCTTTTACAGTCATGTTTGCTTTTCTTGGCTCTCCGGGAGCCTTGGGTTGCGATTCGGTTTCGCCCTTTAGTATGTAGTCTGCCTGCTCTTTTGTTATAAACCCAGAGAATTTATCTATTACAGTCTCTAGATCAGACATTTTATCATATCATTTATATCTCTATAAACGTACCCATATTTAATGGTAGCTTAATTAGTCTGCTGGATTCCCTGCAGTTCACACCGTAGCTTCTTTCCTGCTGGATTTTCTGTGATTTTTGTTTATCTTCTTGCTGCGGCTTTTAATGTAGTTCCTTCTGTTGCGTGTTTTCACGTAGCTGGCTATACGGTGGGCCACCTTCCTTTTCCCGAACCATTTATGGCTGAATTTTATTGTGTCAACTACGCCCGAGACAGGAGTATAGCTTATTATCACATTAGTAAGGTCCTTGAAGAATGCCTTATGCTCAGGGCTTAAGTGAAGCTTATTGCTATCCATCTCCATAATTATACCTCAAAGTGCGACGCTGATGATGTAACTGGTCGGTTACGCATCCACGATACTCTTTCTTGGGGCAAAGATTAAAGAATGCTCATATATTTGCCGTTAGTGGTAGTGCTGGCTTATTTATCTTAGTATATGGGCCCGCGGAGAGTCGAACTCCGATCCTCAGCGTGTAAGGCTGATATCTTAACCGTTGGACCACAGGCCCTTGTTTGCTATATACATTCAATGAAGAAAGTATTTATTCTATCACTGGAACAGTCTAATATCTCTTTCGGCAGGTCATTTATTTACAAGATGTGCTTCATCTATGACATACCTGCCAACGATTCCCGAAAATGTCACGTGGCTTTTTGTAATTTCTATGTGTTTCCTGAACAGCGGTGCGTCAAGAACAAACGATTCCGCCTCACCCCCTTCAAACAGCATGTTTATCCTGTATTTCTCGTTTATCTTTGATAGTTTTTTGATCATTTCTTGATCGATTCTTGCACCTAGGAAGCTCTTGTCAAAACCCTCAGCGGCAATCTGAGTTACTATTACATTGTAGTTATTGGCCAACTCTGACAGTTCGGCCATCGGATCTATGTGCCATATCGGTGATGTGGCTTTTATCGACAACCGTTCGCATATTTTTTCTATCCTGTCCTTTTGGTATACGCTGGCAACCGCTCCAGTTACAAGTTCCGTAACATTATTCTCCATGAGGGCGTTCTCTATGTCATCCAATTCCTTTTCCTTTTCGCCCTTGGTTGAATATGTCACCTGCCTTATTTGCAGTGCCTCAGCCTGCAGTGATGACAGATTTATATTGGGCTTGTGGAACATGTAGCTGAAATCGTTTTCAGATACCATAGTTATCAAAAGTTCCACGTTCTTGCCATCATCGTGCATTTTGTGGAGTGCAAGAGTTGAATCTTTACCCCCGCTAAAAAGACAGGCTATCAAATTATCACTTTGTAGTGCTTGAGGGGCATATGTCCCTCAATATGCATTTGTCGCAGTATTTTACCTTTGCAGTGCACACGTCCCGCCCCAATGATATGAAAAGATGTGTTATGTTGCCCCAATCTTTTTTATCAGTCAATTTCATAAGTTTATTTTCTATCTTCTTCGGATCTTTTGTCCTTACAAGCCCTAACCTGTTTGTTACAGTGATACAGTGAGTATCTATTGCTATGCCCTCGTTTATCCCGAATGCGTTTGCAAGCACCACATTGGCAGTTTTTCTTCCGACGCCCTTAAGAGTGGTAAGTTCTGCTATTGTTTGAGGTATTTTTAGTCCAAATTCGTTTTTGAGGATTCTTGCAGTCTTTATTATGTTTTTTCCCTTTGCTCTGTACAGACCTATGCTTTTTATGTAAGGATAAAGTTGTTGTGGCTTTAGTCTTGCAAAATCTTCTATTGTTTTGTATTTTTTGAATAACGGTCCGGTTATTTTGTTTACCTGTTTGTCTTGCGCCTGTGCAGATAACATCGTCGCCACGAGAAGGTCCCATTCATTTGAATGGTTAAGAGAGGTTTTCATTTCGTGCTTATACCTTTTTTTCAGCCTTGTAATTATTTCTTTAACATATTTCTTTTTGGCATCCATCTTATCAGTACCCTTTATAGCCTTCCTTGTCTACATTT
>JBGOTD010000062.1:0-4391 GCA_041476285.1 Candidatus Micrarchaeaceae archaeon | reverse complement strand
GTCTCAATCTCATAGGTTTCCTTGCACCTTTCCATTGATTTTAGTCCGCAGTAGTCTATAGATTCAGATATGATATTTTCCTTTATCTTTTCCTTTTGATATCCTCTTGTCTCGAGTCTTTTTATGAGCTCCTTGAGGCTTATTCTTAGCACCACGGCAATGTCCTGCTTCAGCTCTATTTCAGGAACCAAGTGACCCACTATTATCAGCGGCTTGCTTCCATGGTCTTCCGTAATCTTCGCCACTTTGCTTTCAAGCGCTTTGAGCCTCACCACCTTTGAACCCATTTTATCTATTCTGGAGAACAGCTTGTATTCTTCCACTATGTCGTTTAGCTCTATTATTTCAGAATTATGCAGTACTTTGGAAAGCCCTTTTGCGAAGCTGCTTTTGCCAGCCCCTGGCGTTCCAGTCACAGCTATTATTAGACCGGTCATTTCTATTTTTACCCTTTGATAATGAGACGGATATAATTATTTATAGCACATATAAATAATATATGTGATACAATGGGCACGGAATTGGATATAAAGAAGAGAATAGAAAAGGATATCCTGCTGTTTCATAAGAATATAGAAAACATCAAGTCCGATGACAAGATATTGTCCCGTATAATCGAACTTTCAAAGATGTATGCAGACGATTCAAAAAGTTATCTTGACAGGGCTGATTTCTATACCTCTTTTTCCTGCATAAGCTATGCACACGGGCTTCTTGATGCAGTCAGGGAGATAGTAAAATGAGTGTTTAAGATGTACAAGGAGGGCAAAGCGGTCATAAAGTACACCAAGGGATCTTTCCTGAATCCTGAAGCCAGGATCTCCAGGGACATCAGTGTCGCACTTGTGGCCTGCATTGCGAAAAAAGACACAGAAATACTCGATTCTACAGCAGCAACAGGGATAAGGGGCATAAGGTACTATCTTGAGACTCCTTCAAAAAATCTCACTCTGCTCGAAATCAACAAGGGCGCATTTGAATCTGTAAAAAAGAACCTGGCCTTTAATAAGGTAAAATCTAATGCAATCGGGAAGAGCATACAGGAATTCGCAAACAGCACGGACAAGAAGTTTGATTTCATAGACCTTGATCCGTTTGGGGGCGTGACATCTTACATTTATGACCTTATGAAGATATCGATGGACGGCACCCATCTGCTCATTACAGCCACAGATACGGCGGTTCTGTGCGGTGCAGACCACAAAGCATGCGTCAGGCTGTACGATGCAAGGCCAATGCACAATGAGCTGTGCCAGGAGGCAGGACTGCGTTTGCTTATCGGTTATGTCACACGCATAGCAGCCCAATTCAACTTTGGAGTTGAGGTGCTCGGGTCTTTCTCCTATTTGCACTATATGAGGATATTTATCCAATTGCACCACGGCTCAAAAAGAGCAATTGAATCGATAAAAAAATTAGGGTATGTACATTATTGCAATAGCTGTCTTTATAGGGGAGTTGAAATGTCTGGTTTGCCGTATGTCAATAAATGCAAATTGTGCGGCGGCGCGTTGGAGATTTCAGGAAAGGTCTGGTTAGGCAACCTATACGACAGGGACTCTATCGATTCGGTCAAAGAGGAGATGGCAAAATCTGCGCTATATGACAAAAAAAGCCTTGAATTTGTTGACATGGTGTCAAAGGAGCTCCACGATCCTTTCTATTACTCAATACCGAGGCTTACAAAGAAGATGAGAGTGGGTTCTGTCAGCACTTCGGTGCTCATGTCCATGCTGCATGACAAGGGGTACCGGGTTTCAAAGACCCATATGGCAAAATATGGGATAAAAACCAATGCAAATATCGAAGAAATCAAATCCTGTATTCTAGCGATTTCAAAGAGTATTTAATACATTAGGTCTTACTTCCGCTTATTCGGCATTTTTTCAGTACTTGGCAAAAGAATAAATATCATAATCGACGCAAATACTATCTTAGGAAGCGTTTGGGTGAGGTAATGGGAACAGGGGGTATTTTATGGAAATGGCAACCGAGTGTTGTAACAGGTGCGGATCTCTAGTATATGCCTTCTCGAGAGAGATGGCGGTAAGCGACAGCTTCTTCTACTGCATAAAGTGCGCCGAGGAAATCGACAGGTACTATCTTGCAAAGAACGTATGCTCGGTGTGCACACGGCTCCTTAACAAGGATGAAATAAAATTCGTGATGCCCTCAAGATTATACAGCAGCTACTTTTTTGACAGGCTCTCGATAGAGCACAGGCTCATGTGCGTTAATTGTTACAGGAAAGTGGAGAGGCTAAACATCATAAGGCAGCCCCTGATCAAGATAGGCCAGATACGCCTTAGGCTAAGGAAGGCACTAGCTAGAAAATCAATGGTTAGGATTAGGAGCAGAAGCTGACTATTTCTTTGAATTCACCGAGATCATGTGGTACTCTCTTTCGAAGCCTAGAGCACTCTTGAAGACCTGAGGTTCCATAGTAATAGTGCTGTCTGAGTAAGGGTCGTTTATGTAGAATGTGTCCTTGTCGTATCCTTTTATAACAACCCAGTGCGGTGACGGTTCAAGATAGGGATTCAACACATTTGCATTTACAAGCACTATCGGTATCTTTCCACCGTTAATCTGCTTCTTTATCATGTTTATTGTGGTTGTTCCGTATTGCTCTTTAATTTTAAGCTTCCTTGCCTTTTCCTTTATCTCCTTGAATGATGCGCTGAGTGTGTCAAGGTTTATGCCCTCATATACTGCCAGCTTCTTCTCGTAGCCCTCGTCCTTTGCGTTGCTGATTATCTGGGTCCTGGCGCCCCTCTTAGCAAGAGCATATGCTATGCCATACCTTGAGCCGTGCCATACGCTGCCGTTCACCGCTTCCTGCCATATCTGGAACTCAAGCTCCTTCTTCATCTTGAGGTTCTTGTTGAGGTATTTCAGCACCATGAGCGCTGACGCGGCAGAGCTTGTGAATTCCTCCGTTTGAGCGTAATTAGGTATCTCAAAAATTTTGGACTCCCTCATCTTGGGTCTTTTTGCCGTTTTGCTTTTTGCCATCTTTACACCATGAATCTATGCAGGGAGGGAGATTTGTTCAGATGTTTTTTGAACTCCCGTAGGCCTAAGCCAACGGATCTTGAGTCCGCCGCGTTTGACCGTGCTCCGCCATCCCTGCACAGAGATTATTTTGATAGTATTAATTAAAATGTATATATCATCATTAATTGAGGAGATATTTATACTTATATCTAGATATATATACCTTCTCATAACTACAGGCATCCGTTTAATAAATCTTATGTCGATAAAGCAGCCTTTTTAACTTTTGCTTACCTCTTTAGCCAGCCTGTCGAATTTATCGAAGAATGCCCTCCATGAATAGTGCTTTTCCACCCTTTTTCTGCCATTTTTGCCCATTTTCTTTGCAATTGACTCGTTTTCAGCAATAAATTTCATCTTTTCGGCCATTTCCCTTGGATTATTTACAAGGAAACCTGTCTTGCCGTTGATTATCGTCTCTTTTGGGCCACCCTCATTGACTGATATTACCGGCTTGTAGCTTGCCATCCCCTCCAATGGGACTATGCCATAGTCTTCGTTTATTGCCGTAAAAAGGACTGCGGTTGACCTTGAATACAGGTTTACAAGTTCCTTGTTTGTGGGATTTGGCTTGAATACCACATTGCCTTGCGTCATCGATCTAAGTTTTGAGTAGTATTTGTTGAAATCGGCATACCTCTTTGACATGCTGCCTGCAAGTACCAACTTATAGTTTTTATAGTTGCCCATCTTCCTGAACATCGAGAATGCCTCAATTGCATATTCCTGCCTTTTTTGTTCAGATATTCTTGATGGGTAAATAAAGTACTTCGAGTCGCCATTGTCCTTGAAATTGCCGTAGTCAACACCGGGGTTTATAACTTCTGAGTCCTTGTGCAATGCCTTTTTTATCCTGTTTTGGGTGTTAACGCTGTTTGTAGCAATTGCTTCTATCTCCTTTACAATGTTTTTTTCGACGCTCGTGTATATCCTTGTGAAGCTTTTGTATAGTATCTTTTCCTTTAGGCTTTTCTTCCTCAGATTTGCAACAGTAGGATCATATATTTCGCGCGGCGGGGTATGGCAGTACCATAACGCCCTTGGATTTCGGTTTCTTACCCATTCGCTTGGCGACATATGAGGATTTACAACATCGTAGTCTTCAGCTATCTTTAGATTATAAAAGCTGTAGCCGTAGTGCAATGCGTTTGATACACGTTCTGGCAATATTCTGCTCGACTTGCCACGTCCTTTGAATATTCTTATGTCAACATCCTTGAATTCCTCGAATGTCCCTTTCGGGTCATATCCGAGAGTATATATTGTTGCATCGTACTTCTGTGCAATCCTAAGTATCACCTTTTCAGCACCGCCACGCTCATTTATGTTGTGCT
>JBGOTD010000061.1:0-4441 GCA_041476285.1 Candidatus Micrarchaeaceae archaeon | reverse complement strand
CTTTTTAATTATCTGCCTGTAATTTTCCTTGCTGTATCTGTCCCAAAGGTACCTGTTGACTACAGAGGCTTTTCTGCTTTTGGCAAACTCTTTTTCAGCCAACTTCCCGTAGTCTAATCCCTCTGTTATACTCTTTGCAGCCAAATAACCGGATTTGATTGCATTTCTTATGCCGAAACCCCACAATATGTCCTGTATGCCTGCAGCTTCGCCTACATATATCCTGCCATCCTCCTTGAACATGTTCTTTATGGTGAACCCTGCTATCCCACCCACTGGACGCGAGTCTTTTATTTTAAGGTTGTATTTATCTTTAAACCACTTGAACGACTTGTTAAAACATTTGTCGATCAGGTTCGTCTTGTCGGCAACTACTGTGCACATGCAGCCGTACCCATTCGTAACTAAAAGGTATGAGTAACCCTTGTAAGCCATCTCATTGTCCAGCAGAAAAACAATAGTATCTTCCATTTCTGTCTGGAACACCATGCCCTTGTCTATCCCTCTGAATATATTTTTGATTTTTGGTCCAGTTGCAACTATGTCTGCTTCCTTTTCATCCATTTTAGAATTAAAAATGATATCAACTCCATTTTCCAAGGCCTGTGTCTTTAGTCCCTGATCCAGACTGTTTTTTAGAGCTCCTCTTTTGACAAGATACGTAAATGGTTTTTTAAAATTAAAATTGATGTCATCTTCTCTTGAGGCGAATGTCGCGCTCTTGAAAGGGGTGCAATCAAAATTTATGTCTATGTTGCTCTTTTTCATCTCCTCGATTACATTCGTATTGGAAGACCAGTTCTCTATACCTTGCAAATCCCCAGAAAACCTTGTGCCGCAATCTCGTGCCCGCTCAAAAACAGTAACCCCGTATCCTTTTTTAGCTAGGTTTATGGCCGAAGATAGTCCTGATGGTCCTGCCCCTATTATCTTTATTTTTTCCATGTCGTTCCGCTATAATATGGATAAAATATCAATGCCTATCTAGAAAAGGTTATGTTATTCATCAATACAGGCACATTGTTGTTTGAATTTATCAAATAAATAAGGTTGCCTAATGGGCCGGATGCGAGTATTATAGTGGCAGAATATGTAGCAGGTGTTCCAGTTATGTTGAATGCTGCAATTATTCTTGTGGTGTTCTTACTTGTTGGTTGCTCTATGTAAAGTTTCTGCGGCGTATTTGAAAATGCAACGAATTTGACTGTTGTGTTTATGTAAGATGCGCCGTAAGGATTGTTTATCGCGCTAAGACTGTTGCTCTGATATGGTGCATATACTGCGATGCTGCCTGGTACTGTGGGAACCCAGAATGTTTGATATGCTCCGTTTAGGAAAAGATTCGCTGACGACCAGTAATTAAGCAATGGGTATGCAACAAAGCTTTTGAATATGGACCTGTTGATCGCATCCAGGGTACTAAACGCCACGCTAGTATTGTCATTATAGACAGGATTGCCAAACACGTTCAGAAGATATGACTCAAGGCTCAGCAATTGCTGCTGGTTGAATGCTGCCTTGTGGACTATCACGAACTCCGTGTTATAATTGAATAACGTAAGAAGCGTCTGGTTTGTATAGTTCTCCAATACTGGCGATGGGTATGCGCCTGTTCCGTTTGCAATCAGGTAGGAGGTTTGCACTACTAATGGGATATTGTAAAGAAGCAAATCTGTCGAGAGGTTTGGTCTGCCGGCATAGCCGCCAACTAGTGGCTTACGCATTATTGATGTGTAATAGGTATCCTCTCCTGGATACAGGTAAGCATTTTGCCCAGCAGGAAGCGCCGGAAGTCCAAGTACTGAGAAATTGCTTGTAAAGTTTGATAGCTGATAGTACAGATGCGGTACGGTGATATTCATGATTTTATATGGCGAGCTTCCTATGTGCATACCGTTGTTTTCTACGAACATTATCGCAAGTAGTACAATAAGTATCACATACGCCTTGTTTCTGTCCGGCTTATGATCCTTATGGTTCTGTGCGAACATTTCAAATATCTCTTTTGAACCGTATGCCGCCAGAATTGCGATGAAAAGCGTTGCGATAAGGTCAAACCTTCCCGGCTCTCTTATCACGTTTATTGCCGGGAGTGCATGATAAACCGAATACAATCCAAAATTAGGTCCAAGAGCAAGCCATACGAATATGATTGCACCTGCAACCCACGGAAGCATCTCTTTTTTGCGCTTGTATACTGCAAATATGGCAAGCGCAAGCGTTAGATATCCTATGTATCCTACCTTCTCAACAGGATCCGGTGCAAACAGCTGGTTGTATATTCCTGTAGATACTCCTGAGAAATATACAATCCCGTTATAGTAGCTTGGGACAAACAATCCGCCAGGATTGATGCTCCATTGAATGTTTGATGCCTTTGTATTCAGGTAATTTGCTATTCCTAACCCTCCGGAGCTGGTAACTGAACCAAGCAGCGGAACGAAGTTCCACGACCCTATTATAAATGCCAGTACGATGAACAGTAGCATCGATGCAGCAAAGCCCAATTTCAACATGTTTTTTCTTGTCTCCTTGTATAGAAGGAATATTATGAGCAAGAGAATGAAGGCGAAGAACAGCATTAGGGTCTGCTCTATGTTGCCCATAAGTGTTGTAAGTGCAAACGAGGCAGACATCCCTATTATGTTTGTCCATTTCCTTTTTTCATTTACGACTGTGAGGAAGAAATAGATGAACAGCGGTACCCATTCTATGTTCATGAAGTGTATGTGCGAATACGACTGCGCGATATGGAATGCACTGAAGGCAAACACGAAACCCGAAACCAGTGCTGCGTAATGGTTCTTTGTAAGATAATCCGCAAGTATGTACATTGTAAGCCCCGATAATGCAAATCCGAGGAAGAAAACCACGTTGTAGGCAAAAACCGTCCCGAAGATCTGGAATGGGGCCGATACAACACCAAGAAGCGGGGAAAGTGTCCCGTAAATAAGATTGACTCCTAACGGCCAGAATATTATCCTTGTATAGAATACATTTGCGGTGTGAAGATTGAATATCGCATATTTGACCCACCATATGTCCCATAGGTTCTGGTAGGTGTCGGCGCCGGTGCCAGGTGCATTAGTGTTCATATGCAGAGTTATGGGATAAAACATTACCAGTGCGACTGCAAGGTAGATTACAAATGCAAAAATAGGCTTCCAATGGCTAGAAAAGGGAAAACTTTTAGCCACCGATGGCTTGTTTTCCGGCTTGTGCGCTTTGGCAGCGCCTGAAGCATCAGAATGCTCACCCCTCTCAGGAAACTTAACCTCTTCTGCCATTTCACCATCAAGTAAACAAAAATTTAAATCAATCTAATTATTGGAGCACACATTTAAATTACTACAGCTTAATATGCGCTCATTATATGGCTTTCAGAGGATGTCAAATTGTATTCCAAAATCATAATCTTCATTCCGCTAATATGCAAAAATGCGGTATTGTCGCACTTTCGGTTGGTTCTAAGAAGTGTCGCATTCGGTTGGTGAGGAATGAATGACCGAAACCAGCCAAAAACATATAAATCTGAAGAATCTTACCCTATTAGATATAATGCTACCTGACACAAGTATTCAAGAGGGGCTAAGTTTTTCTTATATAAAGGCAGTAGCCAATATTGCTGGATATCAAATTGATTTTCCTAAAACAGATTTTGGAACTGATGCTTTCATATGCGAACTTAAAACCAGAGAAGATGGTAGAACTACAAATGCAGGTGGGTATCCATCAGTTTTATTTGTTCAAATAAAATCTACGCATAATTTCAGAGAATCAGATACGCATATAAGTTATGACTTAAGAAATAAAAATTATAACGATTTAACAGATACATCAACCTTTGCACCAAAAATTTTGGTAGTTCTATGTATGCCTGAAGACAAAAATGAATGGGTAAGACACAGTGTAGAAGAGTTAATCTTAAAAAAGTGTGCATATTGGACGTATTTAGGTGGGCAACCCTCAGTCGCTAATACGGAAAGCACTACAGTAGTCCATATATCTAAAAATAGAGTTTTCTCTCCAGCAATGCTTGAGACTATAATGACAAAAATTAGAAATCAAGAGGATTTAAATGATATCTAAGATAAAACTAAAAAATATCAAAAAATATCTTGAAGAGAAACAATGGTCTATTTCAGATTTTAACTCTAAATCTTACAAAGTAAGTAAAACTATTGATGGGCAAGAATTCAGCACGGTAATACCCAATAATGAAAATATGCCAGATTATGAGATTATAATAGAGAAGTTTATCGAATTCTTAGCTTCAGTTGAACGAATAGAGTATAAAAAGTTAGCCGAAGAAATAGAAAATATTGGATATGATATATTACAAATGAGATTATTAGCTGGAAAAAGTGAAGATGGGATAATACCTCTAAGAAACATAGGACACGCAATAAAACAGATGGAAGATATAATAAAATTTGAAGCT
>JBGOTD010000060.1:0-4579 GCA_041476285.1 Candidatus Micrarchaeaceae archaeon | reverse complement strand
GTTGATTTTTGCGCTTTTGTCATTTACGTTAATAAAGACCTAAATAAACTGATAGCTTTAAATGTTTTAATTGCGTAATTAGTATTAGTGATATAGTTTAACTTTACTATATTCTGGAGTGGTGATATGTTCTTATTATTGAGTGGGCTTGGTGCGCTTGGACTTGCCGTTGTAGCAATTCTTGTCATAGTGGTTCTTGTAGTTATATTTTCATACAACGGATTCATAAGCAAAAGGAACAGAGTGCAAGACGCATCTGCACAAATAGATGTGCAGCTTAAAAGGAGATACGACCTCATACCAAACCTCGTAGAAACTGTAAAAGGCTACATGAAATATGAAAAGGCAGTGATTACAAGGGTGACCCAACTTAGGAGCTCGATAGTTACAGGAACAATGCAGGACAAGGCCCAGGCAAACAATCAGATATCACAGGCGCTCAAGACGATATTTGCAGTGGCTGAAAATTACCCAGAACTTTAAGCAATTGCAAGACGAACTAACAGATACAGAAGACAAGATATCATTCGTAAGGACATCGTACAACGATTATGTTCTTGACTACAACAACGCAGTACAGACCTGGCCGGGAAATGTATTTGCAGGATGGTTCCATTTCCAGAAGGCTGACTTCTTCCAGGCACCTCCAGAAGCACAGGAACCTGTAAAGGTGAACTTCGATGACGTCAATGCACCAGATCAAGGTAAGCAGACTGCACCTAAGCGAACAGGAAAAAGGAGCACCAAAAAGAAACCTTGACAGATACCCTGACAGAAAATAAAAAGGTGTTTTAATGACAAGCTTTTTTGACGAGATAAACAGAAATAGGATTAAATCATTACTGCTAATGCTTGTATTTGGTGCGATATTCGGCGGTGTGGTGTTCTTATTCGTCGCCTTTCTTGGTGGCGGCGCAATTGCATTTGCACTGGGCATTGCAGTAATCGTTTTGTATGCATTTTTCGCTTACCAGTACGGCAGCACCCTTGTGCTGAAAATGTCAAGGGCCCAGGTTGCAGACAAGAAAGAGTACAAGCAGCTTTACGATGTTGTTGAGGGTCTTGCTATGGCTTCACAGCTGAAAGTGCCGACAGTTTATGTAATTGATGATCAAAACCCGAACGCATTTGCAACTGGCAAAAACAAAAATCATGCTTCAATAGCAGTAACCACAGGCTTGCTTTCGATGATGAACAAGAACGAGTTGGAGGGGGTAATTGCACATGAGATGTCCCATATTGCAGACAATGACATCCAGTTCATGCTTTTTGCAGTCGTATTTGCTGGTGTAATAGGCCTTTTTTCAGCGTTCATAAGAAACCTTTTCTTCTTTGGCGGCATAGGGATGAGGGAGGAAAAAAATGCAGGCATATTCGTATTGGTCGGGCTGGTAATCGGCTTGCTTGCGCCTCTTTTTGCACTTCTGCTTAGACTTGCAATATCAAGGCGAAGGGAATACATGGCCGATGCAAACGGTGCCAGAGTTATAAGGGCACCGATGTACCTTGCGAGTGCGCTCAAGAAAATACAGGGTTATGAGAACAAGCCGAATGCACAACCAGTCAAGCACGCTAATGAGATAACTTCATCGCTTTACTTCGAGAATCCGCTCCGTGCAAAGTCCGTTCTCAACCTCTTTTCCACACATCCCCCAATAGAGGAAAGGATAAAAAGACTTGAGCAGATGTATTGATTTCCTGATTATCAATATCTGTTGAGTATCGGAGGAAGGCCCTTTAGAATTGTATAAACCTCTTCCAGCTTAAAGTATTCTTCTTTTGTTGACTGGTAAAAGTTCCTCTAATTATGCCACCGCTTTTTCTGTTGTGGTGGGTTTCCTTTTCCATATGATCTACCGGGTCTACTATTATCAAATCTTGTGGGCTGTTTAGGAGTCTCTTTTATTTTCTTTAGTGATTTTTCCAGGTCCTGCTTCAGTTTCTCAGCTATGAAGTTCTTGGTATAGAAGTCGGCCTTTAATCCTATGCATATCTTGGTTGCATATACTCTTGCTATCCTTCCCCTTTTGTCCCGTGGGCCGTTGCTTATTTCTGCAAGTTTGAAAAGCACCCCATATTTTGGCGGCTTGCTGCCGAATTTTATGTGCTTGAATAGTGATTTTTCAGCACCGAGAAGCTGTATGGTGCTTGCCGGCATTGATGCAAGTCTCTCAAGAGAGCCCGCTTTGCTCAGTAGCTCGGCCGCTATCTTCTCATCGGTAAGGTATGTGGTGTTCGGCATGATGATTATTGAGGTTGCCTTTATGTATGATTCAAGCTCAAGAAGCGTGTCGTACATCTGGTTGCTGAGCTTTGCAAAGCCCATAACCGCTTTCTTCTCGTTGGCATTCATCTCCCTTCCAATTGTAGAGTTTGCCTTTTCATATATTGAGGCGCTTTTCTGCTCGTCGTTTATTATGGAATTTATCTGCTCCTTGCTTATTTCGTTTCTGCTGTTTAGGACAATGGAGAGGTCTGCGAGCGTCTTTGGGTTGCTGATTTTTATTTCCGGGAAATATATCCCATACCATTCGCTGAGCCTTTCAAATGACAGATTGTATGATTTGTTCGTTTCAAGATAGGCGTTTATCGCCTGTATAAGGGCGTGCTCCTCGTTGGTGTAGGAGCTTCTTATGCCCTCCTTTGCCTTCTTGATCATGCGTTCTCTTAATTCCTCAAATGGAGCCTTTGCCAGAATAACACCTTTAATAAGCATATGACAAATAGATAATGCCTATAGCTAATTAGTGAAAGGAATATTAATGCTTTACTGGTCTAATTAATAGGGCAGACTTATCGCGGTTTTATCATGGATATGGAAGAGTTAACGGCTTTTGCTAAGAGCAAAGGCTTCTTTTGGCCAAGCGCAGAGATATACGGCGGAGCAGCGGGCATGTATGACTACGGTCATCTTGGTGCAATGCTTAAGAGAAGGTTTGAGCAGATATGGCTCTCCTACTTCGTCGAAAGCAACAAGGATTATCATTTGATAGAGGGTTCTACCATACTGCCGGAGAAGCCGCTGGTTGCATCGGGGCATGCAGCTAGGTTCAATGACATATTGATAGGCTGCTCTAAGTGCCATACCTACTACAGAGCAGACGTCATGCTTTCTGATGTTGACGTAAAGGTTTCAGAGGGTGCGACTGCAGAGGAAATAGATGCTTTGGTAAAAAATAGCAAGGTCAAATGCCCGAAGTGCCAGGGTGCGTTCCTGCCAGCAAAGGCATTCAACATGATGATTGATGTTTATCTGGGGCCTGAGAAATCTGACAAAGGATATCTTAGACCGGAAACTGCACAATCAGCATACCTCAACTTTTTCAGGGAGTTCAATGTGTTGCGCAAGAGCCTGCCAATGGGACTTGCAATAATTGGGAAGGTATACAGGAACGAAATTTCCCCGCGCCAAGGACTTTACAGGATGCGCGAGCTTACCCAGGCAGAATTACAGATATTCTTCGATCCTGATAATTTTAATTTTAATATAGATGATTTCAAGGAGAGAACAGTTGCGGTTGTGCCGTACAAGACAAAAAAGCAGATAAACATAACTTTGGGAAAGCTGGTTAAGGAGTACCAGATTCCAGAATTCTATGCATACCATATGGCAATCATTGACATATTTTATAAGGATGTTTTGGGAGTGCCTGACGAGAGGATACGTTTCCTCGAAAAGGGCGGCGATGAGAAGGCGTTTTATAACAAGATACATATGGATATCGAGGTAGACATAGAGAGCTGGGGCAGATTCAAGGAGGTGGGCGGATTGCATTATAGAGGGGATTACGACTTGAGCTCGCACACAAAGGGCTCGAACCAGGACCTGTCTGTTACAATAAATGGCAAAAAGGTAATGCCGCATGTTCTTGAATTGAGTTTCGGAGTAGACAGAAATGTCTGGATGCTGATTGACGTTTTCTACAACAAGGAAGGTGAAAGGAAGGTGCTTAAGCTCAAGCCTTGGCTCGCTCCATTCAATGCGGCCTTGTTTCCGTTGCAGAAAGACGAGAAAATAAATGCAAAGGTCAACGAGGTATATGAAATGCTTAAAACTAAATTCAAGCTTGTTGTAGATGATTCCGGATCCATAGGAAGAAGATATGCGCGAATGGACGAGGTTGGCACTCCTTTCTGCATCACTGTGGATTATGAAAGCGCTGACTCTAATTCGAATAACTATGGCACTGTTACGATAAGAGACAGGGATACCAAAGAGCAGGAGAGAAAGAAGATATCTGAGCTTTCGGATTTCCTGGCCTCAAAAACTGGTCTTGTGCTTTAGAAAAACAGGGGCGTTGTGCTTTAATGAGATACTACACGCTTGATTCAAAAGGATTAAGGATAAAAGATTTTGACATAAAGCACACTTTTGAGAGCGCACAGCCGCTCACATTCCATGCAGACTACAATCCGGGTTCCGGACTTTTAAGTTATGTGAGTGATGGAAAATACATAAAGGCAAAATTTAGCGGAAGCAGCAGAGAGTGCGGAGTTAGACTTGATTCAGATGACATGCCCTTTGCAAAAAGGGATTTTATAAAAATGTTCAGGCTGAACGACGACATGAAGGACATAT
>JBGOTD010000059.1:0-4580 GCA_041476285.1 Candidatus Micrarchaeaceae archaeon | reverse complement strand
CGATGTAAGGTGGTTGGTTATCTCCTCCTTCAGATCCTTGTTTTCCCTTATTGATTTTGCGGCGACCTTGGAAAGCATGACCATCTCGTTCCTGACTATCTTCTTTATGCTTGAATGGAAAATTCGCTGCAGTTTTGCTGCTATTATCTTGTTCTGGTTCCTCGTGGCCTTTGAGCCGCTAAGCTCCTTTATGACTCTGGGGAATGAATATCCTCCTCTTGATCCAGGATAATTCTTTTTCGCAAGCGCAACGCCACTTGACATAAGCACATTCATGTATCTCCAATAAGTGTAGTACTGCGATCTTACAGCCCTTGTTGAGAAAATCGATGCACGTGCAAGCGAATCAAATGCCGCAAACAACTCGTCGCTATGCATGTACCTTTTTGGTATGTTCTCGTCTATCCACTTGATCAGCATGTCATTTGCGACATCTGTATTGGCAATGGCCCGCAAAGGCGCAGAGATTGTGTTAGTTAGGAATATCTTGTCCAGCGTGTTAAACACGTCTATCTTCCTGTCACGCAGGCCTATAACTTCGGTAATTTCCTCGTCATTTTCCGTCCCTATTATCACTGACATGTCATTTATGGCGCTCCTTGCATCGCCGTTTGCCCTGTTTGCTATCATCTGTATAGATACTGCATTAGCCTTTATCGGAAAGCGCCTGCAAAGGTTGAGTAATACTTTATTTATCACTTCAGGCATAAGACGCTTAAATTCAATTGGATCGACCTTTCCCCTAAGGAAAGTTATGCTTTGGTCCCACATATCGTTCGCTATGAATATTATCGGGTTTTTCGACTGGCTGATTAGATTCGATATTGCAGCTCCTGCTCCCTTGTCAAAACCTGCTGCTATTTCGTCTATCTCGTCAAGCAGTATCAGGTTTTTTCCCCCGAAAAGCGACTTCGAGGTGGCTGCCGAAATGAGCCTGTTCTCTATGGTCTCCTTGTCCCTGTAATCACTTGCATTGAGTTCTACAATATTCCATCCGTTTTCCTTTGCTAGGAGATGCACCGAAGCGCTCTTTCCTATGCCTGCAGGCCCGGAGACAAGAAGCGGAGTCCGTTTTACCCCTTTATTAAAATCCTTGCAAAAGTCCCTCATCTTTGAAATTGCGTATTCATTTCCCAGTATGTCCTCTAATGATTCAACATTATAGAGGTCATATTCCATGCTCAAAAGACACACCACAACATTTATTATAGTATAATCTAATAATTACCAGTATCTTCTTTTATCCCTTGCGTCAGGGAAATATAATAAGATATTTAAAGCATTTAGGCTAATAATTAGTGCAGATATAAGCGACCTAAAATCCTAAACGGGCATATCAATGGCAGAAAGAAACAATAAAAGATTACACTATATACCTAAGCATCTTGCGCTAATTCCTGATGGAAATAGGCGATGGTCTAGTTCCCACAGGCTTGAAGTATTCAACGGCTACCAGAAAGGGGTAAAGAAATTCATAGACTTCAGCGTATGGGCAAAGGGATTCGGCGTAAAGACACTCACAGTGTGGGCGCTTTCAACCGAAAACATAAAGAACAGGAGCAAGGCGGAGATAGGCGTCCTGTATAAATTGTACGTAAACGCGGCAAAAGACCCGGAAATACTTCAAACCCTAAAGGAAAACAAGGCAAGCATAAAAATAATAGGCAATTCGAGTTTATTGCCGAAGAAGGTCAAGGATGCGCTTCAATCGTTGGAAAGAAAGACGATGATGTACAAGGACTTCACAATAAACCTGCTTATAGGTTATGGCGGCAGGGATGACATATTATACGCCTTCAAGAAAGTATACAATTATGCGCTGCAGGGCAAGATAAGCAATATCAATGAGGATCTCATAAACGAGAGCATGAGAACGGCCTCGCTTCCTGATGTAGATTTCATAATAAGGACCTCTGGCGAGATGAGGCTGTCAGGTTTCCTGCCATGGCAGTCTGATTATTCAGAGCTTTATTTTGCCAGGAAGTACTGGCCTGATTTCAGCAAAAAGGACCTCGAAAAGGCGCTTAAGGTTTTTTCCGAGAGACAAAGAAGATTCGGCAAATAGCTGATAAGTGTTTGTGTTTGTATGGCTACAAAGGGCGGCTATGAGAAGTTCCTAAACGACCTGAATCCATTTTCTATTGGAATACCAAGAACCACAGTTCTGTTCTTCCTGCTGCTATTGATGAGCGTTATAATCGGAATAGCAGCAGTGTCGCTGATGAATTATAAACTGATAGGCACAGATTTCTCGTACATAGCTGTGAACGGCTCAATAACAGGGATGCTTGCAATAATGCTGCCCACACTCCTTACAATCCTGATAGTAAAATCCATCAAGAGGTATATAGACACAAAATACATCTTCTTCATATCCATAATAGGAACGATTTCCTATTCGGTTTTCATACTCCTGGCAAGCATAATTTACATACTGACCCATGACTATGCAACTGCAACCGCAATAATACTTGCCGGCGATGCCAGCATCTTCGGCTGGTGGTTCTTTGCAGACAAGGTAGTCCTTGGCCAGAAGAAAAGGGCGATATTCCTTGCACTGGTGCAACCCACGCTTAACATTCTCCTTTACCTGCCGTCAAGCCGCTTCATACTGACATTCACCACATCCTTCAACATACTCCTGCTCAAGCTCTATGCAGGTATTTTCATATTCCTCATAGTGAGCTACGCGATAATATACCTAGTTGACAGGCCGTACAACAAGAACTTCGGGTTCCACAGCTTCGATGCGGTTTCGCAGCTTTTGCAGAACTGGCTTTTTGACATAAACATATCTGCGCCTTTCGGCCAAAACTTCGGAACACCGACAGATATAAGGACAGATACGATACTGTTTAGGAATTCAAAAGGCTCAATGAAATCGATATTCTTCGCGCCTGACATACACTACGGACCATCAGGAACACTTGCAGGAAGCGACTTCCCGTACATGCTTGAGCACTATTCAAATGCCAAATACAAGGTCCCAACATTCGTGATGCACTGCACTGTAGACATGGATCACAATCCTGTGTCGAGCAGCCAGTTCAACAACATAAGGAATGCATTCGAGGAAGGCATAAGGAACAGCAGGTCTGCAAAGGGCAGGGGCTTCTCATACTCTGAAAGTGCTTACAAAGATTCAAAGGTGATAAGGCTGGGCCTGGATGCACTGTCGCTTGTAACGCTTACAAGGGCTCCAAAAGTTACAGAGGACGTCTCGCTAGAATCCGCAGTATTGTTCAACGAGCTGCTTGAGGCTAAATTCGGCACCTCCGTGCTAATTGATGCACACAACTCAAGGTATGAAACTGCACCAAAGGCGGAGCTTGAAGGCGTAACGTTTAACTCCAGACCCTCAAGGGAATATGTGAAGGCCATAAATGAGATGAACAATGAAAGCCACAAGAGCAGAAAGATAAAGATGGGCGTGGCTAGCAAGGAAATCTATTCAATGCTCGGCGATCCTATAGACATCGCAAAAGGAAACCTGAACATAGCAGTTTTCCAGTTCAACGGCTTCAAGTATGCAATGATACAGTTCAACGCCAACAATGCACTACCACGGATGAGGGATGCGATACTCAAGCACATAAAGAAGAAATACGGCATAAAGGCCGAGCTTTATACAACTGATACACATGCTGTGAATTCACTGGAATTCAATGCGAACAATGTCCTTGGAAGGCACACCAGATATGCAAAGCTGGTAGGCATCATAGACGAGACAATGGATGAGGCAATATCCAACATAGAGCAGGTGACGGTCCATCACAACAGGAACGAGATGAAGAAGTTCAAGGTGTGGGGCCCAGACACGATGAAGAACATGATAACTATTGCAAAATCCACATACGGGCTTACGCGTCTGCTCGTACCAATAATAGTTGTGCTTGGATTCATAGTGGCCGCATGGATAATACTCATAATATAACGGCGCTTTTTTTGAAGATGCAGCAAAGGTATTAAATTGCATTATCCGAAATTAATATCATGCTGAAGATTTACCAGAAGGCAACGACCATAGGACAGGCGAAGGAGAGCAAAAAGAGCGAAGTGGTGATAAAGGGATGGGTGTACAGGAAAAGGAGCAGCGGTGGAAAGGTATTTGCGGTAATACACGACCATACAGGCACGCTGCAATGCATCATAGACAAAAGTTCCGTGAAAAAGGAGGAATGGGACAAGATAGAAAAGGCCTATCTTGAATCAAGCATAATAGTAAAAGGCAAATTGAGGAAGGACAAAAGGGCGCCTGACGGCATAGAGCTTGATGTAGTGGAGCTTGATGTGCTGCATAGCGGTGAGCAGTTCCCAATAACGGAATACCAAAGCCCCGAGCTCCTTCTTGATGTGAGGCACCTGTGGCTTAGGAGCCAGAGGATGCGCATGATAATGAGGGCACGGTCATATGTATTCAGCTATCTTAGGGAATTCCTTGACAGGCACAAGTTCTACGAGATAACTCCACCTCTCCTAACGGTAAGCGCAGGAGAGACAGGATCCAACCTTTTTGAGGTAGAGTATTTCGGCAAGAAAGTATACCTTACTGAATCGTCGCAATTATATTCGGAAGCCAT
>JBGOTD010000058.1:0-4778 GCA_041476285.1 Candidatus Micrarchaeaceae archaeon | reverse complement strand
GTATGCCATATATGGAAAGGTTTTGTAATCCTTTGAAATTATCGGCAATTGCGCCAGCATAGGCGCTTGCAAGCCCGTATGTACTGAAACCTTCGTTTAAATCTCCAATATTTATGAAATATGATGATTTTCTCTTGCTCTTTAATGAAAATTCGCCACCTAACTTTAATGAGTTGGTTTTGTTCTTCAGCAGATCAATAAAATCCACCTTATATTGTGCAAGTTTATTTTTTGATCCGCTTGTTTCAGTAATTTGTTTTTCAGTCATAGTATCACTCCCAATAATTTCATATTTTTGGAATATATATAAGTTTCTGCTATTCTTTCCGAAAGACTTTTTAACTTTAACTGCTTTTACTATAGGATGAGCATATGGATTACGTAAGGACACACATCAAGAGGTACTGGGGAATCGCATACAGGAGAACTTTGGGCTTGGCCCTGATCACTTTGGCAATCGTCCTTTCAATGGGTTTGACCTTTAACATATTGAGAAGTGTCCTTGCAGTAAGCAGCTATCTTGATTACCTGTCATTCTGGCTGTTCCTTATTTTCATAGCAGTAATTACTGTCGCCTCAAGCTTTTTCCATTCCCATATTACATCAGTAAGGTTCATGAGCGATATCGAGCATAAAAGCCATTCAAGATACATGGCGATATGGATGGTCTCCATCGTTCTTGGCATAGTTGCTTTCATACTGCCATTGCTATTTGTCAGGGCAAACGTAGAGCCGTTGGTACTACTGTTCACCCTGGGAGGCGTGCTGTGGATCCTCTACATATCAGTGATGTCAATATTCAAACATTCTTACGGAGAGCTGGCCATAGGTGGCGCAGCCTTCTGGATCATGTTTATAATTGGAGTGATGCAACTAAATAATTCAAGCTTGAACTACGTTGGAAGCTCAAACTTTGCACTCTATTTTGCTGCAATGTCAATCACAGTAATATCAGGATTCACCGGGCTGGCGCTTACAATAAACTCTTCGCGTGAAGCATTAGGAGAGCTTACCGGTGCATTTGAGGCGTTGGGCAAAAGAAAAAGGAGAAGAAGATAGTTAGCTACAAACACTGTTACTGGCTGAGCTAACAAATACTGCATTTATAATATTTGTAGTTATCGAGTTCAGCACAAATGTAGTATTCGGCGCACAGGGGTCTTTTACAGAACTAATAGGAATCCATCCTATGAATTTTTTATCAGAATTTGGCTGTGCAAAAATCGTATAATTGCCAGATGGCAGATATGCTGTTGTGCTATCGATGTATGATACACCATTGAGGATTATTGTACCGTTGGAGTTTGTTTTAAATGTTACATAATTTATTTTAAAAGCAGGGGGCGCCACACTCTGTATGGAATACCCCGAAGATTTGTAGAAATTTGGGCATAAGCTATTTGAGTATATCGCATTTGCTGGTGCTGATGTGCATATACTATAGGTTAATATGAAGTTTACTATTACCTGCGTTCCTACGTTGGGCTTGGAATTTCCGCCAACCAAGGTTGTGCAAAGAACAGACGCACCTAATCCCGCAAAGGTTGGCGTGCAGCTGCCGAAAGTATTAGAAGAACCAGTACCTGAAGTTCCTGTGGTCGTAACATTTATTGCAGACCCTAGGGGAAAGTAAAGAACATGGCCAAGCTGATTGGAAAAGACCACGTAGTATTGCATCGGGCTTGATGAATTATAGGTGATTAAGCTTTCTGTGCATGGCAGTAATGGCTGTATGTTGCATGATGACTGAAGGTATGTCTGCGGCGGCCTTGTTCCAGATATCAAAAGGACCAAAACCACAAAGAGCGATATTATTAGGATAGCCCACGAATATGTTATAATAAATTCAACTGCCGCCTGCTGTTTCATATGCGATACCAATACCCATTAGTAGCATATTTATTTATTAGCATCATATAACGATTGGAATGAACAGGATAACCGCCGTAATAAAGCTCACAAGGATTGAGCACAGTCTTATGCTTGTAATTGCAGTTGTAGCCGCGGAACTCATTTCAGGCTACATACCGTCTGCACAAATTCTCGCGCTGAGCGTAATAACGCCAGTATTCATAAGCATGGGATCCTTTGCGATAAACGATTACTTTGATGTCGAGGCCGACAGGGCAAACAAGCGAATGGAAAGGCCCATTGTCAGCGGCGCGATAAAAAAGAAAGACGCATTCACAATATCGATAGCCTGCCTTGTGATAGGTGTCGCTGCGAGTGCACTAATAAACATAAATGCATTTCTTATAGCACTAATCTTTGCAATACTTGCCGTGCTTTACAGCTACAGGCTGAAGGACATGCTGCTTTTGGGAAATATTTACATCGCATTTTCAATGGTGATACCCTTCATATACGGGAATTATGTCGTGTCTAGCAAGCTTGGCATAGACATCGTGCTGATAGGGATAATCATATTCCTTGCTGGGCTTGCAAGGGAGATACACGGCATGATACGCGATTTTGGCGGCGACATGAAGGCAAGGAAATCGAAGAACCTAGTTTATAGAATAGGCACATGGAGGGCATCACAGATCGCATTCATACTATATGCAGAGGCAATATTCGTAAGTGTGTATGCATTTTTCTTCTATTTGCCGTTTGCATACAATCTGCTTTACATAATCCCGATAGCCGTTACTGACATCATGCTCGCGTATGTTGCAGTAGGATATCTGATGCAGAAAAAGTCGAAAGGGTTCTTTGATCTTTCAAGGAACGTCAGCCTTTTTGCAATGGGAATTGCATTGATCTCATTTCTTGCAAGTGCAGTATTTTACATAAGGATATAGTCACTGTATCTGTTTCATCTGCTGCCTGTTGTCCATCTTTGCCTCGAAGTCGCCTATCGCGTAGTTGAATTCCTCGTTGGTTTTTATTGTGCCCCTTGTCTTTAGCACCTCTCTGGACAGCAGATAATAGATGAACGCAAGCGATCTCCTCCCGCGGTTATTCACCGGTATTACAAGATCTATGAACTTCGTTGAATTGTCAGTGTCGCTTAGGGCAAGTATCGGAACGTTTACCTTGCTTGCCTCCTTTATTGCCTGCTTTTCGTTTCTGGAGTCGCTTATTATGATTAGCTTCGGCTCCATGAAGTCCTCCCTGTTCGGGTTTGTAAATATTCCGGGTGTCACTCTTCCCTTTATGAATTTAGCATTTATGATTTCCGCAAACTTCTGTGCTGCAACTATTGCGTATATTCTTGATGCTGTTACGACTATGTCCTTTGGCTCGCATTTACCTATCATGTTTGCAGCCACCCTGACCCTTGAGTCTATTGTCTTGAGGTCAAGCAGGTACAATCCGTCTTCCCTGACACGATATATGAATTTCTTCATTCCAGGGCTCTTTGTCTTCGTGGCTATGTGTATTCCTGCCTCTAGATAATCGTTCTGGTTTGCCAATAATTCATCTTCACTCATATAAAACACCTTGGGGCCGCCGAGATTTCCAACTAGTTTTTGAATTCCCGAAGCCGTAAAAGCTTTCTCGGGTCGCTGGCACCCCATGCCAGAAGCCTACCAGGCTAGCCTACGGCCCCATTAATTCATTTTTTGACATCACTTCCTTCCAAATTGTATAAATTCATCTATAAGCTCGACGTTGCTTATGAACATCCTTCTGCAGCAGTATCTCTTGACTCCAAGTTCATCAAGTACCTTGTCCGCCTGCTCTTGGTCTTTGCCGACTTTTTTGTCGTATTCCTCCCATTTGTCTGCGACAACAGCGCCGCAACTAAAACATCTAACTGGCATCATCATAGTATCATCTATAGGATTTCTGGAACCTTGCTCTTGCCTTGGGGCCCTTGAATTTCTTCGGCTCTACCCTTCTGGCATCGTCAATTAACATGAACCTGTCGTAAACCATGAACTCTTTCTTTATCGCCTCGCTTCCTGATGCCGCGACTATGCTTTTTGCTATGGCGCCGCGCACCGCCTGTGCCTGGGAGCTTTGGCCCCCTCCATGCACATTTATGTTTATGTCCATGTGCTTTGCCTGTTCGTAAGTCGCATTTGATACGTACAAAGGCTCAAGCATGAGTCGCCTAAGCTCAAGAGGCTCGAATGTGTTTATGTCAAAGCTATTCAGCCTTATCTTACCTGCGCCGCTTCTTGCAGATGCTCTTGCTATCGCGCGCTTCCTCTTGCTTTTTACAAACTCGAGGGGCGTGTCCGACTTCTTTGAGGCCTTTCTTTTAGGAGCAGCCCTTTTTTTAACAACTTCCTGCTTCTGATCCTGCTTTGCCGGAGCTGCAGTTTCAGTCTCAGTTGTTTCCATTACGGTTGCTTCTGCCATCTAGATCACTTTCTCCTTTCGTATCCTAGGAGTTTTGATAAGTCATTAATATAAACGTAGCCCACATACATGCTCTTGGGCGTCTTTGTCTTTATCTCTATTGTCTTTGCCCCATTTAGCTCTTTTGGAACTCCGACAAAAACTCTGAGCCTCTTGAATGCGCTTTTTCCTGATGGTTTCTTGTGGTACGGCAACATGCCTCTTATTATTCTCCTTACCAGCATGTCCGGCCTTCTTGGCCAATATGGCGAATGCTCCGGGTTTTCCTTCTCTTGAAGGTTCAGTCTTACTCTGTATCTTTTCATTATGCTCTGCTTGTTGCCGCTTATGAATGCCTTTTCTGCGTTTATCACAACAACGCTCTTTCCATTCATGAGTTGTTTTGCGACAGTGCTTGCAAGCCTTCCGAGTACCTTGTCAGTTGCGTCATAGACTATGTAGTCCTTGTAATTGTTATCCATGAATAT
>JBGOTD010000057.1:0-4855 GCA_041476285.1 Candidatus Micrarchaeaceae archaeon | reverse complement strand
GAGCATAATCCAATATATATTTTGCTATCGGGTCGATTTTGAGGCTCTTTGATATGTCCCTGACAAAACTTATGTTCTCTTTGCTGATGCCACCGAAAAGAACTGCCAATGGTGGGAACAGGACTATAATTGCAATAAGGTTTGTTATAAGTGCCCATTTGCTGTTATGCAGGAATCCTGTCAGCAGGAATAGCGCCACAAGCAGCAATATGGATGGTATTATCAGCCTTATTACAGGCCTGAACCTGTGCTTAAATGAAAATTGCTTATATAGTGCATAGACGTAGATAATATCTATAACCACTTGCGATATGACAAAGAGCGCCAAAAGAACCCCGTTTGCACCTAATGTTGGCGTAAGTATCAGAAGTAGTATTACCTGTATTGCAACCGCAAGAAGCTGATAGTACATGAACTTCTTTGTATCGCCATAGCCTACCTGCAGGTTGCTTGCGTAAGTGCTTATGATCCCCACTGCTGATCCAAGAGCTATCACTACGAAGTAAAATGGCGCAAGATTGTATTTGCTTGAAAATAGAAGATATAATAGTGGATGCGCTACTGAAACCACATAAACCAACACAGGAAGCAGAAACAGCAATGTGTAGTATATGCTGCTGTTGTAAATTTTGCCTATCTTTGCTGCCATGTTTTTGTCGGAGAACGCCTTTGAGAATGCAGGTAACAACACGAAACTGATTGAAACCAGAATGACAGTTACGAAATTTCCGAACCTGAATGCTGCATTATAGTTTCCGACTATTATTGGCGCTGCATAAACGCCCAAGAGGAGTATCGCGAAGTTTGGTGGTGCAAAAAGCGCAAGATTAGATACAAGCACAGGTGCAGAGAATTTGGCAAGGCCCTTTATTATCTTCCTGTCAAGTCCGGTAAATTTGCCCTTTATGTGATCAGATATCCAGTATATCCCGACAAGCGACGCAACAATTAGGCCTATTCCCATTCCAGCTATGGCCCCAAAAACCCCGTATCCTGCAAACACAAGTGCAACAGCCGAGATGAGCTGTATGAATGCATACAGCAGGTATATTATCGTGCCTTTCTTTGTCTTGTCTAGGGCTATCAACGTTGCAAGAGTAAGGTTGAACAAAGTGTAAAACAGCACAAGGAATGATGCAAGCATCAGCGGCTTTACAATACTTGGATTATGGTAAATGCTTATGGCTATGAAGTTGCTCAGAAGTACTGCAATAACTGCCACTACAACAGAGACACTTAACGAGATGATATACCCATTGCTTATTATCTCAGCTACCTTTTTCTTGTCATTTTGCACTTGTGGTATCTTCTTCCTCATTGCAGTGCCGAACACAAAGTGCCCTGCCAGGATGTTATAAAATGCGATTGCAATTGCATACAAGCCGAATGCGGCCGGGTTAAGCATCCTCGCAAGTATTATCAAAAGCAGAAGTATTGCAAGAGAGCCTATTATGTTGCCAATTGTGTATATGAAGGTGCTCTTTGCCGCACTTATGCCAAGCGCCCTTGTGGCACTCTTTTCTACTTTTTTTATAGGCATTGATGCACCTAATCCCTTACAATGAAGTTCTCAAGCTTTTCCCTTGCACGTTCCCTCTTCTTTCTGTGCTTCTCAAGGAATTCGTTTATCCTGTTTGTAAGATCCTGTTTATGCTCGCCCGCAAGTATCAATCCTTTGCGCTCGGAATCCAGTATCTTCTCCAGTTTCTTGTCATCCGGTTCAAAGAAGTATTTGTAGTATTGGCATACAACGCACTTTTCTGGATCACCACCGTATTTCTTTTGCAGTTCGGCGGTTGCCTGCTGACCCGTGAATGCCTTTCCCACTTTCTTTTTGACGGTTTCCGGAGTGTCATTTAAGTATATCGCATTCATCACGTCGCTTGATGACATCTTCGACTCGCCATTTAGCGATGGAAGGAATTTTGTATGCATTATTGCAGGCTTGTAGTAGCCCAGTTTTTCAACAACGTCCCTTGCAATCCTGAAATGAACATCCTGGTCTATTGCAAGAGGTATAAGGCATGGTACATTATGGCCCTCTTCCACCGATTTCAGAAAGGACGGAACGGCCTGCATGCTCGTATAGAATATCTTTCCTATGTTTGATTCGTTCGTAAAGCCGAATGCATCCTTTGTCATTGAGAATGTAATGTGCCTTGCGACCCTCACGGCATGTTTGTACATTTTGCCCGCATATTCCGTATCAAAAAATATTTTCGTATGCTTTGAATCAAAGCCCAGTGCCACTATGTCAAGCAGATTGTCCATAGCTATCTTGTGTATTTCCTCCAGAGACAATTTTAGATTATCCTTTGCAAGAAACTTCTCCTCGTCAGGTATTTGTATGTAGACATCAACCCCGAAGCTGTCCTGCAGCCATTTTGCCATTGTGAATGGTATAAGATGGCCTATCGTCATCTGTTCAGATGGTGCCCTTCCAGTATATACGTAGAACTTGTTGCCTTTTTCATACTCGTTCAGTATCCAGTCGAGCTCCCTGTGAGCATAGAATATGTGCCTTCTTATTAGGAAATGGAGCCGTCCGGCATACTTTTCTATTTTTTTCTTCAGTTCGGAATCTATGGGCTTAAGCCCGTAGTTCTTCGCGAATTGCTCATAGTCCACAGTTCCCTCTACCTTGTAGGGATCAACATGGAACGGCTTCTGCATGAAATCAAATATTATACCTAAAGAAAGCTTTTATGCCTTTTTAGTCGTTCTTGAGCGTCAGATTCTGTCTTTGCGTTATGTGCAGCAATAACTTTCAATTCCTTCTTAAGTTCTGCAATTCCTCTCTTCGCTTTTCCAGTTCCTCCTGTATGACTATTCTTTGCTTTGTCTCTGGCGGGATGTGAATATCACCGACCTGCCTTCCGCGTAGCTTATCATTAAGATACATGATGCTTATTGCCAACTGCTCCTTTCTCCTTGCTATGCGTTCAGCATTATCCGGATTCTCTTTACGCCTGCTAAACCATGACATACTAATCACTTTATCACTGATAACCTTTGTAATAAATAATATATATGCCTTTTGAGCAGCAAAAAACGATTAAAATAAGATATTTGTGCTCGATTATTTGTGTGCTAAACTAATTTTCTGCAAATATGGAATGTATTGTTTTTCTTGGTTTTTATACCATCATTTTATATTGCTTCTATGAACATATATGGAGATAATAATGGACCAGCATAAGCAGATAAGGGCAATAATGGAGGTGCAGGAGGCGGAGGCCCATGCGACCAAAAAGCTAGCAGACGCAGGCAGGGAAAAGGACCGTATTGTATCCGAAGCCAGGGAGAAGGCTACGGAGATCGTATCTAAAGCGCTAAACGAATCTAAGGAAAAGAAAGACAGTGCGATTAGGAAATTTGCCGCAGAGCTTGATGAAAGGAAGAAAAAGGCAATCGAGAGTGAGCTCAGGGGCTCAAGGAACGTTGGCAGCAGAAGACTTAGTGCGGCAAAGCGAAAGGAAGTGATAAACAGGCTTGTGAGGATAATGGTTGGTGAATAGTTGGTTCTAAGCACGGAAAGAATGAGGAAGGTGCGCATAATAGCCCTGGACGAGGTAAAATATGAGCTCATCAAGGCGCTCCATGAGCTTGGAGTCATAGAGATAAGGCGCAGCGGGCTTGAGCTCAGCGACGACAAGGCAATGAACCAGTTTCCTGACATATCAACAAGGCTAGTCAAATTCGAGAGTGCGCTCTCGCTCCTGAAGGAGCCGAAAAAGGGAGTAAGCCATATTCATTTCCAGAAGCACATGAGCCTTGAGCATATATTCCACAAGTGCGACAATTTTCATGCAGCTGATGAGGTATTCAAGCTCAACGATGAGAGAAAGGCAGTCCTTGAAGGCCTGAAGACCATAGAGGAGGCGCTCAACACCGCAAAGCTGTTCGAAGGTACGGCAATAGACTTCAGCAAGCTAAAGAGCAATGTGCTCGTTTTCAGGGCGCTGATAACACACAAAAAGGAGGCGGAGATACTGAAGAGCAGGATAGACAGCAGGGGAATACACAACGAGATAATAGAAAACCTGCTTCCAAGCAGGGAACTGCTCCTGTTCATAGCATACGAAAAGGCAAAGGGCAAGGAATTCGAGGATGTGTTAAGGGAGACGGGACACCAGGAGGTCGACATCTCAAACATCTACCTAAATTCAACTGTAAATGGCATAATAGCTGAAACTGAAAAGCGGATAAAGGAATCAGACAGCAGGATCAGCCAGATCAACAAGAGGCTCGCAGAGATAAGCAAGGAGTATTATTACGACATAGCAAGCCTCATGGAAATGTTGGAGATAGAGTACGAACGTGCAAACGTAAGCACGAACTTCAAGAGAACGGGCAGGACATTCATAATAGAGGGATGGATACCCAGGAACAGGATGGCAAAACTTAAGTCGGAGGTCAGAGAGGCAACGGATGGCAAATACGAGATAGAGGAGCTCAACGACAAGGAGCTTGCCCCTACATTCATCAACAGGCCGGGCTTCCTTGCGCCGTTCGATTACCTGATGGAGTTTTTCTCGCTTCCAAGAAGCGACGAGATAGATCCCACTTATATTTTCATAATATCGCTTGCATTGTTCTACGGCCTGACAGTAAGCGACGTAGGCTATGGGCTTGTATCACTGGTAGTTGCATGGCTTATCATAAGGAAGACAGACCCGCTTGGCCTTCTCCACAACGTGGCAAAGGTATGGGCGATGTTTTCCGTGTCTATAATTTTCTTCGGCATCATATCAAACCAGTTCTTCGGCTTTTCCATTGCGCAATTCAACGGCTTCAAGGTTTTCGACTGGCTGGCGGACATAAAATCATTGATACTGCTTACCGTATTCATAGG
>JBGOTD010000056.1:0-4945 GCA_041476285.1 Candidatus Micrarchaeaceae archaeon | reverse complement strand
CCTTCGAAGACCTGCACCTTTATGTTTGATATCTTTGCGATGTGCATTATGTCGCCTAGTCTGTCTCCCTTGTTCTTAGATGCAACTATTACCAGCTTCGCCTTGTTTTTTAGTATCGTTTCAGATGCCCTGTTTATGCCGAAGGCTGCCTTGCCGCTGTCAACAGCTAGTCTTATATCGTTGGATAAATCCGTCATAATTTCACTAACGCTGTAGTTGTTTAAAATGTATAAATCAGACTAATCTATTATTATCTCGGAAAGGTATATAATCATTTACTTTTATCTTAATAGCAATTATCTGCCTTGAAGTTGGTGCTAATGCTCAAAGCTCAAAGCGCAATGGAATATCTTATCACTTACTCATGGGCATTGCTTATAATCGCGGTTGCGCTTGCATCTTTGTATGCGCTGGGGTTCTTTGATACAAATACGTTTGCAGCTCGGGCTCAGCCTGGCGGATGCCAGGTCTTCAGGCCTTACGGGCCGGGAACACAGCAGCTTGTCAATTTCCAAGGAGTGTGCGGCACGGCCATACCCAAAACTGTGGCGCTTTTTAACGGAAACAGCAAGATAACTGTGGCAAACTCAGTATATTTGGCACTTACAAACCAGCTTACAGTAACGGCATGGGTTTATGCTAGCAGCCCTGCATCAGCAACTCAGTCTGTGGTTTCTAAGCCTGGAGTTTTTAGTTTAAATACAATCACTAGCTGGTTCACAGTAACATTTAGCCCAGGTGCATCAAGCACAACAACTGCTAATTATCCAGGACCAGGCGGCTGGCATTTTGTTGCTGCAACATATAATAAAAATGCAAATGCAATGACAACTTGCATTTATGTTGATGGAAGTCTTATAGGATCTTGTGGGTCACAATCACCAAATTTAAATAACAACGGTAACATTACAATAGGCTCAGGCTTCTCCGGCAAAATGTCAAACTTGCAGCTATACAATGCATCACTCAACTCAAACCAGATATACACGATGTATGTCAGAGGAATAGGTGCACCTCCACTTGTTTTGCAGTACCTTACAGGGTGGTGGCCGCTCAACAGCGATATGAACGACTATAGCGGCAATCTTGACAACGGATTCTCAAATACAATATCATTCTCTGCAGCTTGGACAGGCGGCTATACGCATTAGCCGTTCTGCACTGTTGAATTGCAGCCTGCCGGTTCTGTGAAGCTGTTACTCAGTGCAAGTTTCAAGTACCCCAAATAGGGTATCGAGCCTATGACCTTGCCCTGGACATTGGTAAGATTAATCGGATGGTTGCCATACTGCATGTCAAGGCCCGGATTGTTGTCTCCTTTTGCAAGCACCAAATAATTCCCGCTAACATTCAGTATTGCAAATGCCCTGTGCACTATGTAGCTGTCACCAAGACCATAGAAGTAGTCCTTTGGTGTTGTTGCATACACAATGACGCTGTTGTTGGTGTCTTTGTATATCGTTGTGCCGTTTATGGTGACTGCGGTAGTGTATGCCTCCTGTTCTTTTGTTCCGTTTTGGAATAAAATAGTTCTTGAACCGCAAGTATATTGTACGAGCTCGCCCTGTTGGTATGCGCTTGGGACTATCTGTCCACCATTCTGTGTGTTCTTGTAAAGTCCGACAGTATAACCCGGTTTTATGACCTGGGATATTGATACCTTGTTGCCGTTTATCTGGTATGCAATGCATGAGAGGAATTCGTTTGATATGTTGTTGCTGAATTTGTTGTAATCTGAATTCCTTATGTTTATTATCGGTGCATTTAGCTGCGATATTTTCTGAACCCCGTTGAGCACTATCAGATCGCCGCGCTTCAGCTGCGGCAGCATGCTGCAGCTCGGCACCACATCAAGAGGATAGTTAGTATGGAGTATCGCCTTTAGTGAAAACCAAAAAACAACAACTATTACAATCGCTGCGATAATCTCTATTACGTTTTTCAGAAGTCCTTCCTCATGTATCCCTATTGATACCTCTATTACTATGAGCACTACGAGCATTACGAAGAGCGCTATCCCGAATATCGTGGAGAGTTCGCCCTTGCCCTGATAGTATATGAACAGCACGAACAGTACTGCAAGCGCGATGTAGAAGGGAAGGGTGTTTATGCCTTTCTTGTCGGCCTTTGCACCCTCTTTGCGTGCCAATGGAACACCTATTTGACCTCGATGCTTTGGGTTGGAGTAAGCTGCAGGCCGACCACCCTTGATTCGCCGCTCCTATACACCACACCTATGGCGGTGTCCGCAGCGGTGATGAGCGAATCGTTGTGGCTTATGACTATCAATTGCGACTTCTTGCTCATCTCCTTCATGAGCCTTGACAGCTTCTTTGAATTCTCCTTGTCAAGCGATGCATCTATTTCATCGAATACATATAAGGACATCGGGTCGTGAGCCTGTATTGCAAACACAAGCATTATTATGACAAGTGACTTCTCTCCTCCTGAAAGCAGTTCAACGGTGCTGTTCTTGTTTTTGGGTGACTTTATGTTTATCGCAAGCCCCGAATTGAACGGGTCCTTTGCATTGTCAAGCTGCAGCGATGCGGATCCTTCGAATATATAGCTGTAAAGCTTCTGGAAGTTTTCATTGACGTGGCTTAAAGTCTCGTTGAATATGTTGAGCTTCTTCGATTCTATCTCGTTTATCATTGCTATTATGGAATCCTTCTCATTTCCAAGAACCGCGAGCCTTGAATTCGCCTCATCGACGTCCCTCTTCTTTTCCTGATATACTTCCGGTGCCTTTAGATTTACTGCACCAAGCCTTTCCACGTCGTTCTTTGCTATGGTCCTTTTTGCCTCCAGTTCTTCCTGCGTGGATTCCTTTATCATTTCGATGTTCTGGTATTGGAGTAGCTCGGCCTTTATGTCCGTTATCCTTGTCTGCAGCTGCACCTTCCTGGTTTCCTGCTCTATCAGATCCCTGTTCGCTTTTTCCAGATCTACCTGATATTTACCCTTGTCATTGCTGAGTTTTGATATTTTTAAATCCAGATCCTGTATCTTTTTGTAAAGCTCATGTGAGTTTGAGTCTGATTTTCCCATCTTTTCCTGTGTCTCCTTCATGGACTTTGAAAGCTCCTGCAGTTCGCTGTCAAGTATTGCCAGTCTTTTTCTAGTTTCCTTGCTCTCGTCATTCTTCTCCTTTATCTGTGTTTCAACTTCCGCAAGCCTGATGCCCTTGAGCTCCTGCTCCTTTGACAGCGTAGCTATGCTTATCCTTAGCTGCTCGACCTCTGATCGCAGCGCTTTGAGCTTCTCCAATTCGGTCTTGTCGGCCTTCTTGTGCTTTGGCGAGGAATCGCTCAATGCATATATGTTCTCGTTCTCGCTCTTCAGCTGATTCAACTCCTTGAGAAGCGAGTTTCTTGTCGAATCAGATCCCGAATAGGCTTTTTCAGCCTGCTCCAGTCTTGATTTTTGCTCTGTTATCTTGCGCTTCGACTCTTCAATCTCCTTGTTCAATGATTCCGATTCAGTTTCAAGATGCTTGAGTTCAACCTTGCAGTTCATACCTGCTACCTGCGCCTCGGCGGCCTCTTTCCTCTTTCTTTCAGTATCAGAACCTAATTCCTCCAGTGCGCTTGTCACTGCAAACTTCTGGTTATCCAGCGACTTGAGCTTTGACTCAAGCATTGGCATTGACTGCAACTGTTTCATTGAGCCTCCGGTTATTACCCCTGATTGCTCTATCAGTTCGCCTTCGAGTGTTACAAACCTGCCTTTTCCGAAACCTACGGACTTTGCCTTTTCTATGCTTTCCACTATGTACGTGTTTGCAAATATGTAGCTGAATGCCCTTTCAAATTTACTTTCGAACTCCACATGGTCGATCAGCCTGTCCAGTTTTTGATTCTCTTCCTTGTATTTTGTGGTGAGATCCTTTATTGGTATGAATGAGGCCCTTCCCAGTTGCCTTCCTTTTAGGAGTCTTATTGCCCTGTCTGCCACTTCTGCAGAATCAACTACAAGATAGCTCATTCTGCTTGCTGCTGCGGCATTTATTGCAAGGCCGTATTTTTCCTCGTATGTGCAAAGCTCGTATGCCCTGCCGTAGAAACCGCTGTCAATATTCCTCTTCAGGTATTCGTTTATCTTATCCGAAGTTCCTCCAAGGGTTGATATGCGTTCCTTCAGGTTCACGCTTTCCACATATATGCTGTCAAGTGTCTTCTGGTGATTCCTTGATTCATCTTGTATGGCTTCTATCTCTTTTATCAGGGTTACAAAACTTTTCTCAGCTTTTGAAAGGCCGTCTTTCTGCCTCTTTATCTCGCTTAGGACTTTGTCATACTGCTCTGCCTTTGTGTTTAGCACTGATTCGCTTGCCCTTATTGATTTTTCAGCGCCCTCTATCTCAAACTTGTATTGCAGGTATTGTTTTGACAGATTATCTGATTGCAGATATAATTCCTCTATCCTCTTTTGGTTCTGGCTTATCCTGTTTATTTGTGATGATCCGCTCCCCTCCAGTACTGTTGCCTCTTTCGATGTTAATTCCTTTTCCTTTTCTTCAAGTTCGCTTTTTGTAGTTTCTGTCTGTTTTGACCCGTTTGTGCTTTCATCCTTGATTTTTTTCTGCTCCTCTTTTAATTGACCGGCCTGCATTTCCAATTCGTTTATCTTTTCCTTCAGCGACTTCATCTGGGTTTCCTTTACTGCGATGTCCTTATTCATGCTTTCCAGTATCTTGCTCGTGCCGCTCATCTCCACGGACCGCTCGTTTAGGTCCTTTGAAAGAGTTCCCTTGTCATTTGATAGTTTTTCCAGCATTATGTCTATTTCGCCAATGCCTGATGTTGTATTCTTTTTCCTCTGCTCCACGTTCTTGAGTGCTTCAGAGATGTTTTTGAAATCGGATTCCGCGTGCAGTTCGCTGTTCTTTAGTAGAGTATAGCTTATCCTTTTTATCGTGTCAGTAAATTGCAGGTATTTTTCT
>JBGOTD010000055.1:0-5002 GCA_041476285.1 Candidatus Micrarchaeaceae archaeon | reverse complement strand
CCACCACCGTTCGTTATTATTGCAACTCTGTTGCCTGTTACAAGCGGCTGGGTATCGAATATCTTTGCATAGTTCAAAAGGTCCTTTATGTCTGTTGCTATTGAGAATCCAAATTGCCTGAAAACTGCTTCGTATGCTTCGTGGCTTCCGGCAAGAACGGCAGTATGTGAATGTGCCGCCTGTGCGCCTGCCTCTGTTACACCACCCTTTATCACAACTACTGGTTTCAGCTTGGTTGCTTTCCGTGCTGTTTGGATAAAGTCCCTGCCGCGCTTTACACCTTCTATGTAAAGCACGATAACTTTTGTATCCTTGTCGTTCATAAGGTAATTGAGTATATCCGTCTCGTCAACTACTGCTGCGTTGCCATAAGAAATGAATCTTGCCAGTCCGAACCCTTCACTGTTTATTAGGTCGAGTATTGCACTTCCAACAGCACCGCTTTGTGCGGCAAAGCTGACACCGCCTATTTTTGGCCTGTCAAGCTTGAATGTAGGAAGGAAAAGCGTATCTATTCTTGATCGAGGGTCCATAATCCCAAGGCAGTTTGGTCCTATTACAGGAATCGAGTATTTGTTTGCCACTTTTACAAGTTCCTCCTGAAGTTTGATGTTTCCTATCTCTGCAAATCCCCCGCTTATGACTACTGCTCCTTTCACATGAACCTTTCCGCATTCGTTCAGAATCTGCGGCACCGTTTGAGCCGGTGTCGCTATGACTGCCAAGTCCACCTCTGCACCTATATCAAGAACGCTTTTGTATGCCTTGTGGCCTATTATTGTCCCTGTTGTGTTTATGTTTATTGGATATATCTTGCCAGGATATCCTACTTCTATGTAATTCTGCATTATCACATGGCCTACCTTTTCCGGATTTTCAGACGCACCTATTATTGCAACTGATTTTGGGTGCATTATGCCTTCAAGATTTGCGTATTTTACTTTTTTGTCCTTCATTTTGATCATTTTATAATTCTTAAGTCAACTGCATCGTATGTATTGTCGTGTAATATTATCGGATTCAGATCCAACTCCGTTATGTTGCTGCTTTCGAACATGCTTGATACTTTTAATAGCAGGTCAACCAATTTCTTTGAAATTTCAGGATTGGGGGCTATTATCGGCCTTGATTTCAGTTGCTTCAGCATCGATTCCGCGTCGTATCTTGTTATGGGACATGTCCTAAGTGAAAAGTCCTTGAATGTCTCAACATAGATGCCGCCGAGCCCTAAAAGCAACATCTTGCCGAACTGCTGGTCGGTCTTGCCTCCTATTATTATTTCAAGCCCGTCATTTACCATTTTTTGCGCGATTATCTTGTACGGCTTGAACTTCTCGGCCCTTTTTCTCAGTTGGTTGTAATTTTCTTCAATCTCCTTTGCCGATATTAGATTTAGTGCGACAAGTTTGTTTTTCGACTTGTGCAGTGCCTTTTGGGATATGACTTTCAGGACTATGCCTTTCCCTTTGGAGAAAGAGACTGCATCATTTGCACTTTTTACATATCTGCTTTCTGCACTCCTTATTTTATACCTTGCAAGTAATGTGTGAGCCTTTTCGTAGTCCATTAGCTCCATGAGTTCACTTTGCACCGATCAAATGGCACCTATGATGTAAAGGTAAAATACAATTGCGGCAATTACGATTATTATTGCTACAAGAATTAACCTGTCGTTCTTCTTTTCTTTCAGTATTTTTGCCTCCAGCATCTTAAGCTCCTCGTCCGTTTTAGGAACGGGCTGTTGAATAGACGGCTGTTCGAGCAGGGTGTCTGTTTTTTCTGCAAGCAGGTCAGCACCCAGTTGTTCACTGGCACTCTGTGTTGCTTGCGGTTGTTCTTGTGCCTGCATGACAGCACTTGGCTTGCCCTCTCTGACACTAAGGAACCCCTTTTCAGTAAGCGTTAGGTTCATGTTGCCGTTTCTTAGCTCGTAGGAAAGAAACTGTTGCACGGACAGTTTATACAAATGGGTTGCAAGGTCTTTGGTAGTGACATTGACTTCAGAGGTTATGTCAGGAAGTGTCTTCTTCCCGTTAGATATCTTTACAAGTATCTCCATGTCCAGCTTGTCAAAAGGCGTAGTGGCCTTTTGCTGAACTTCGGCTATCAGCTGCTTTCCCTGCTCTGTCACACTTATCGCGCTTTGGGTAGGAAACTGCGTAACAAAATCTACAAGTCCCTTCTGCTTAAGCGTACCAAGTATGTTAGATGCGTCGAAGAAGGATGAATTTATGAGGCCACCGAATCTTTCCACCGTAGCCTCTGGAGTTATCCGCATCAATGCCACTAAATCAACAAAATTTATGCTGTCCAACATGAATGCACCAATATTTAGTATGATATGGAAATGTATTTATTAAGCTTGTGTGATGGATTTTTGTTTTATATACAAAGTATTAAAGTGTTGTTTTGATTTAATTCATTCTAGCTTTTTAAAAGTGCTTAAATGCAATTGAAATTTCTTGGTGGGGCTCAAGAGGTGGGAAGATCCTCGATACTACTCAGGGACGAGGGCACCATCATGCTGGATTACGGAGTGAAGCTGAACCACAAGGTAGAGTACCCCGTCGCTGTGCCTAATATAGATGCACTTGTGCTCAGCCATGCTCATCTTGACCACAGCGGAGCGGCGCCGGTGCTGTACAACGAGATGCTCATACCCACATTCGGTACGGAACCCACTCTCAGGCTTTCAGAACTGTTGCTAAAGGATTCGCTTAACATAGCAAAAAAGGAGCACATGAGTCAAAAGTTCCATAAAAGGCAGATTTCCAGTTTCATGCAGAGATATACCAGCATCGATTACCATTCACGTACAAATATTGGAAATTTTGAGATAGAGTTTTTTGATGCAGGGCACATATGCGGAAGCGCGATAACTCTGATTGAAAGAAAAAATGCGAAAGAAAACAGAAGGATAGTTTACACAGGGGATTATAAACTAATGCCGCAATTCCTTCACAAGGGCGCCGAAATAGTTGAGGGGGACGTTCTTATAACAGAGTCGACATATGCGAAAAGGGAGCATCCCGAAAAGGAGAAACTCGTCAAGGAGTTCGTAGAAAAAATAAGGGAGACCCTTGACAACAAGGGAACGGTACTGCTGCCGGTTTTTGCAGTAGGCAGAAGCCAGGAGGTGCTTGCGCTGCTTCATAAAAATAATCTTACACAATACACATATCTGGACGGTATGGCAAGGACTGCGACGTCCATCGTCCTAAAACACAGGAATTTCATAAGCAATGCTGACCTGCTCGCAAAGGCCTTTGAGGAGGCGATGATCATAAAGGACAAATATGATCGTGGAGAGGCGCTGAATTCGCCAGCAATAATAATAACAACTGCTGGAATGCTAACCGGGGGGCCTGTCCTTGACTACATAACGAGACTGCGAAGCAACTCGCAAATATTACTTACAGGATACCAGGTTGAGGGCAGCAACGGGCGCATGCTTATGGATAAAGGCGCGATAATGATAAATAATAAGGCCATAAAAATTGACGCACCTGTTTCTTACCACGACATGTCCGCACATGCAGGGATGCACGAGTTATATGATTATGCAAGAAAGAGCAACCCAAGCAAGATAATATGCGTTCATGGCGACAGGGACAACGCAATGGCGATGGCAGAGAACCTGAAGCTGGAGGGTTACGACGCATACGCGCCAAAAATTGAGGAAGTAATAAAGATTTGATTCAGAATTCTCCTGCCTTTGGCCACTTTGAGACGTTGCTTTTTGATATGCTTGTTTCTGACCTGAGCCTGTGATCGCTGGTCAGGCCTGCGGCTTTTGAGTAAATAAGCGCGATTAACGAGATAAATGCGATTGCGTCTATGATGGCAAGATAGGGCATTCTTGTCTGTATAAATTGATAACTAAATACCACTAAGGCGGAAATGCATGAAAATGCTGCTATATAAAATCCTCTTCTTGACTGGGCGAACAGCAGCATCGCCCCAATAAAGCCTAAAAGAACTATGATACCTTCCGCAAGTGCAAAGATGTAGCCGTTGCCTATTTGATTGATATTGAATAAACCATCGCTGTAGACTAGGTTCAGAGCGGAATAAACCTGATTGTAAGCAGAATATAGGAATATGAAAAATGAGACAATGAGCAATATGCCGGCAAGCGTTGTCAGGTTGTGCTCAGTTGCGGTCAGTTTCTTCTCGTATGATGACGATATGTTGTCCATGTCCTCTATGCAGTAATATTTTTTGTTAAATTCGGCAGTATCCTCGTAACAGAACGGCCTGTGGCAATATTCGCATATTGCGTAGGCCTCGCGCCAGGGATGCCAGACACACGTATGGCCTCTTGCCTTTTCCCTGCTTAGCTTAGTTGCAGATATTTCGGCTTCATCGGGTGCTTTTGCTTGCTCCTCGGTAGTTTGGGTATCCTCTTGTGTAGGTTTTTGAGTCGCATAAATGCTGGTCTCTTCACTGCTCTTAAGCAATTGCTCGGGTTCCTGCACTTTCTCGTCGCTTACGGAAGCCTTTGGCTCAGATATAATCATGGGTTCTGCGGTTTTTGGGGGCTGAAATTTCCCTAGCTGGGCTATTTTCTTGCTTTTTGGTAATTCGGGTTCTCTTGTTGGCTTCTTTTTTGCCTTTTTCTTAGCGTTTTCTTTCTTCCGCTTTTTGGAATTTGAAACAGAACGCCTGTCAGGATCAAATGGCAATAAACTACCTCTCACCTTACAGTTCTCTCTTTGACCTTTCTATTGCCTGTCTCTTTAGCTTTTCGAATATACCCCTATGTTTGGCGCAGCTTATGCAATAATATGTTTTTCTTCTTTCGAAGAATCGTACATCCTGTGCTGTCCTTGTTTCGGTGCTGAAACTTATTCCCCTTTCGTATATTATTGCCTTGTTGTGGGGTACCTTTCTGCCGCATGACTCGCAATTTACTGACGTATCTTTTCCTCTCACTTATAACACCATTATAATCTAATTTAGTACACAAGAAGATTAATAATCCTTTATAGAAAAATCTGAT
>JBGOTD010000054.1:0-5087 GCA_041476285.1 Candidatus Micrarchaeaceae archaeon | reverse complement strand
TTTTGCATATTCAATAATGGCCTTCTGCCTGCTTCGTGGATATCCGTGTTTCCTCAAATTTTTAATTGTAGCAGCAGCATGCCTTGGGGTTTTTGCCTGGTACAGCCTGTCCCTAAGTTCGTTGTCATAGATGTTCCTCTTTGCGACTATGACTGGCAGTCCTCTTGCAAGAGCATCCTCTATCGGTAGTGATGCTACGTCTACATGGCTGCAGCTCATGAAGGCATCAAAATTATCATATATCTTCAGTATTTCTTTTTCTGGCGCAAAGCCCATGAACTTGACGTTTTCCAAATGCTTATCGTTCTTGTACCTTAGCAGTTCTGGTAGCTCACTTCCAGTGCCGTATACCTGAAAGCTGTAAGTTGGTCCTAGGATCTCTGCAGTTTTAAGTATAAAGTCTATGTGTCTTGATTTTACTAATCCGCCTATGTAGCCGATTGTAAATGTTTTGCTATTTTTACTCGTCCTTCTAGGAAGCGGCGTGCTCAGGAATATATCCTTGGCGCCAAGAGGAATCAGTGAATGCCCTGGCAACCGGTAATGTGACTTGCCATACTTCAACTCGTTGCTTGATGTAAATATTATAAAATCAGAGTACATTATTGCGTCTCGCACGTTATTCGTTACCATGCGGTTGTAGACAGTCTGCAGGCCACCACCGCCACCATTGAGATATGAAACTACACGCACAAAGTCATGTATTGTTACCACTATCTTCGCTTTTGTACCGGCACGCTTTAGCGTTTTTGCAAAATAGCCGATCTCAGGATTTGTAATGTGCACTATGTCGTAATTACCTGCAAGAATTTTCTTTGCGGCCAGCCTGAAAAACGTCTCGACATATACTCTGCCAGGAATATCTATTCTTTTGGATTCATCCAATGCAAAGAAGAAGTCTATTTTGTACTTTTTCTTCAGTTTCTCGTATAATTGGGATGTGTATTCCGTAATCCCGTCTCCGCTCCCATCTTGCGGCTTGAATATGTTGACAAGTGCGATTTTCATTTACTCTGCCGGCTTCCGGATTTAAGCTTTACCTTTTTGCATTCTTATTTCATCATTCGTCTCTTTTAAGTCGTTTTCTATCATGATTTTGATCAAGCCCTTCATTTTTATCTTCGGCTTGTAACCGAATGCCTTTGTCGCTTTCGAATAATCTCCAGTCAAAGGCGAGTTTTTGCCTGGCCTGAAAAACTTTGGATCAAATCTTGTATATTTGGCGGAATCAAGGTTAACTGCCTTGAATGCCTCAACCAGAAATTCGCTGACAGGATGCAACTCTCCAGTACATATAATAAAGTCATCGGGCTTGTCCAGTTGAAGGATATTCCATGCTGCTTCCATGTATTCCTTTGCATACCCGAAATCGATTTCAAGGCTTACGTCGCCCAATACAAGCTCTTTCTGCAGCCCTTTCGAGATCCTGGCTGCTGCTTTGGTTATTTTCCTTGTGACGTATTCAACCGTTCTGCGGGGGCTTTCATGATTATAATAGACTGCTGTAGAGGCGTATAACCCGTGCACCTTTCTGTAGTATCTAACAAGGAGATAAGCATACGACTTTGCACACGCATAGGGACTCTGAGGATTAAGAGCAGTTTCCTCTGTCTGCGGGTTCACCGCTTGACCGAAAATGTTTGAAGAAACTGGCTGGAAAAATCTTATTGATTTGTCTATCTGCTTTATTGCCTCAAGGATCCTTCCTACTGCTGCTCCAGTTATGTCAGATGAATAATCTACAGAATCATAGCTCCAACCTACATGGTCCTGATCTGCTTCGTTATAAATTTCGTTAGGCTTGACTTCGTTTATTACCCTGTAAATAGATGTCGTATCTGCCAAATCACCCCTATGTATCTGGATCTTATCTATGATATGGTCTATATTCTTCGTATTTCCCGTTGCAGACTTTCTGATGAATCCGTGAACCTCGTAACCCTTCTCAAGCAGAATCTCTGCTAGATAACTACCATCCTGTCCTGTAACTCCGAGAATCAATGCTTTTTTCATATTCATACAACTCTAAAGTTTGGAAGAGGCACTATGAATCTGCCGCCCTTATCTCGCCAGCCTTTTTCCTTTTCCATAAATTCTTTCAAAAATGAATAGGGCAAAAGGAAGAAGTAATCTGCATCATCTTTTACAGTATCTTCATCTACGATCGGTATCATTGTGCCAATGGTGTACTTTCCAATTTTGTCCTTGCTTTTTTCAGCTGCAGCGATTATCAAATCTGTCCCCAATCCATAATACTGAAGTATTACATTGCCCTTTGTTGACGCGCCATATACATAAACTTTCTTGCCCTTTTTGACTTCCTCTTTGATGAAATCAACGCACAGTTTCTTATTCTCTTCAATTCTTTTGTAGAAATCCATGTAATCCTTTTTGGTGAATTTCTCTTCAAGAGGAATGCTTCCGTTCTTGTAATGCCTAGCAAACAGACGATAAGATCCGCCGTTTATTGCATTTTCTTCAACTTTGAATATTTCCAATCCATTTTTCTCAAAGAGGTATTTCAGTGCTTCAAGTGAATAGTACTCAAGGTGTTCGTGGCAAATATTACCCACGTCGTTGTTGTCAAGCATATTCTTGAGACACATTAGCTGTGCGACAAAAATTCCGTCATCTGCCATCGCCTTTGCTGCGTCTCCGACAAACTGGTTAGGGTCTTCCATGTCGTAGAACATCCCTATTGCTGTGATGATTTTTGCCTTTTTTCCCAAATCCAATTTGTTATATGCATCATAAGTCCAAAAATCATGAATTATATGGTCACACCTATTCTTAAGTTCTTCAACAAGGTTATTTGCGGGCTCACAGCCAACTCTTATCACGCCCTTTTGATAATTGCTTAATAGGGTGCCATCGTTTGCCCCGATGTCAAGCACCACATCGCCTGGTTTAAGGTTTACCATTTGGGAGCTAACTTCGGCAATCTGCTTCAAGTCGTCTCTTATTGTTCTGGTGAAACCGGAATGATACCAATAGAACCTTGCGTATAATATCTCCTGGGGTGCGGTATGCTTTAGCTGAAGAAGCGAGCAATTCTCGCAAAGGATAAGCTCAAGCGGTGCTTTGATGCCCACAACTCCCTTATCTACAAAATCATTCACATACTGCTCACCGAGTGAGAATATTGGAACAATTTTGCCAGAATGGCAGAGCCTACAAGTTGTTCTTACAGTTATGTCAGGCACTTGCATTTTAGGTTTAGAACCAGTTGCGGCCATATAATCATATCTCACAAGTAAGTCCGTATATACGTGGCTTTCTTAGCTAATATTATAATTGGAAGAGATATAAATATATACGGGATATCAGAGAGATTTAGTGACAGTACATAAAGGATTAATAGGTTAATTTAAAAAGAGGATATTGCAATGTTGAGTGGTTAAATGGAGAATAAGTTTATTCCCGTAAATGAACCGAACATATCAGAAAGCGACATTGAATATGCTTATGATGCCATTAAATCCGGTTTCTGGAGCGGTACATCTGGCAAATACATAAAGGAATTCGAGGAGAAGTTCTCAAAATTCGTCGGTACAAAATTTGGAATAAGCTGCAGCAATGGCACCGTTGCCTTGCAGTTGGCAGTAAGGGCATTGGATATTAAAAAGGGAGACGAGGTAATATGCTCCTCTTTCACCAATATTGCATCAATATTATGTGTGGTATACGAAGGTGCAAAACCGGTTTTGGTTGATTCTAGAAAAGACACATGGTGCATGGATGAGGAGAAAATCGAAGAACGGATCACATCAAAAACAAAGGCAATAATACCCGTCCATATATACGGGCACCCTTGTAAGATGGATAAAATAATGGAGTTGGCAAGTAAGCATAATCTTAAGGTTATAGAAGATGCTGCCGAGGCCCATGGGGCAGAATTCAAAGGCAAAAGGGCAGGTAGTTTTGGTGAAATAAACTGCTTCTCATTTTATGCTACAAAGATAATACAAACAGGAGAGGGAGGCATGTGCCTTACGAATGATCCAAAAATGGCAGAGAAACTACAGTCACTGAAAGGGCTTGCGTACGGTAATACAAACGCAACAAGATTCACACACAGCGATCTTGGTTATAATTTCAGGCTTTCAAATATAAGTGCAGCAATAGGCTGTGCACAAATGCTAAAAATTGATGATATCATAGAAAAAAGGAGAGAAATGGCAGACCATTATAATAAAGGATTGAAGGGGATAAAAGGTCTGCAATTGCCAGTGGAGATGCCATGGGCAAAAAACGTATATTGGGTTTATGGCATTGTAGTTGATGAAAAAAAGTTCGGTATGAACAGGAATAAGCTTATGGAGGAGCTTTTCAAAAAGGGAATTGACACAAGGCCATTCTTTGCTTCTATGAGCCTGCAGCCCGCACTCCATAAGGCAGGATTATTCAAAGATGAAAAAATGCCGGTAGCCGAATGGCTTGGGAAGAACGGACTATACCTGCCAAGCAGCAGCAAGCTTACCAAAAGCCAAATGGATTATATAATTAAAACAATTAAGGAATTGGTTGTTTGAGATGAAACTGAAAATAAAAGAGCTTGACGCTAAAGAGAATGAAAGGGGAATTGTCGTAGAGATACTTAAAAGCAGTGAAATGAAAGAGCAGATAAAAGAGGTGCTGCTTATCGTTTCAAAGCCAGGAGTCGTTAGGGGCAACCATTACCACAAAAAAAAGGCTGAGTGGCTTTATATCATAATGGGAAAGGGCAAATTCATATATGAGGATGTCAAAACTGGTGAAAGGAAAGAGTTCATAATAGACAATAAACCGACAATCATAGAAACTCCGCAGAACGTAGCCCACGCTGTAAAAAATATAGGAGATGACGACCTCTATTTATTGGAGATATCAAGTCATTTGTATGCGGAAGACCCTGACATATTTAAAAAGGAAATAATGTGATTTATATTTCAGCTCATTTTTCAGAAAAGTAGTCCATTACAAAAGGGTAGATATCATAAACTGATGGGTCTTTCTTGTCCATCTTCGCTTTTGTTTTGTTGCCTATGAATCCAAGTATCCCGTATTGTGAATGTTCTCCGCTGCGCCACGCTTCCGGCTCCATAAAC
>JBGOTD010000053.1:0-5133 GCA_041476285.1 Candidatus Micrarchaeaceae archaeon | reverse complement strand
GTTGCTGCTTTCAGACATATGCATCGCCCGACCGATTTATTGGCCAGGAGCGGATGATGTACTAAGACTTGTTAAAATGTTTTCCAACTTTGAGGACTTTTCTGATATCGTTATGGACTCTGGTACGGCACTGTTCAAGCATGATAAGATAAAAAGCGATTTTGTTGCAGCAAATGCGCTGCTGTTCAAGGGCATCAGTAGCTTTGGAGATGAATATGCAAACCATCTCAGCTTAGCCAATCCTGAGTTTTTGAATAATGCAATGAAGGGAATTGTGGGCAGGACATTTGGAAGACTTAAGGAGGATGGCAAGCAGCTGTTTGCGTACGAACGCCAGCAGGAGCTGAGGAATTCACTGGTCGAACCAGTCAGGGAAATGATAACCCCTATAATCATGGAAGGGGACTGGTACAGAAAGCCGGATGCGAGAATGTTAAGGATGTAGCTACTTCTTTCTTCCATATACGAATACTACGGTTATGCTTTCAGTTACCTTGTTTGTGCCGCCGTAGAATTGGGTTGGTATGGATGTGTTGCCATTTATTGCACCGCCTCCAGCAGTAGAACTAAGGCTGTAATAGCGCGGGTAGATGTAATAGCTGTTCACGCTTATGTTCGTATTGTAGATAGTGTTGTTTCTCCCTATGAGGGTTTGCGCCTGTGCGGTGGCGTTTGCAAGTGCAAGCGAGAGTGCTGTTATGCGCATTGTGCTGATCTGCGAATCAGACAGTACAGGATTTGCATCAGAAACGTAGATGTTTGGTATGTCAGAAAGCGCGCCTATTGCTCCGCTTACATTGTGGATGTTTGGTATTCTAACTGTAAGGCTCTCGGTTGCCTGATAGCCTGTCTTGTTGTAGATCTTGTAAACGTTGAAGTAATTTGTAGTTATTCTCGTAAGGTTGCCGTTAACATATGGGGATACGGTACTGTTGAATGCATTAAGGGTTGCGGATATGTTATGCACAGCCTCCTGGTTTGTTGCGCCGGTTCCGTTCATGGTCAGATAAAGATCAGCCTGGGACGATGCATTGTATGATGTGCCAGTAGCAGTTATCATCAGCGTGCTGCTGCCCTGAGGCACTGTGGTGCTTGACAGCTTGTTGCCGTTTGCCATAAAGCTCAATGCAATAATTGACGAGAACGCCACAAGGGCGAGTATGATTATCACGTAAACAAGAGGTTCATTCTTCATTCAATCAATATGGATTGTCAATTGTCATTAATAAATCTTGTGTAATGTTCCGGTTTTAGCCTGTGCCCGCAAGCGATGCGCCGCATTTGCTGCAGAATTTTGCTGATGATTTATTCTTTGTGCCGCAGTTGTTGCAGTATATGTATGAGCCTACGCCGCTGTCTATGTGCTGCGCCTTTGTCTCTGCCTCTTTCTCAAGTTCTGCCTGTGCATCAAACCTTGTCTCAAGCTTCTTGTTAATATAGTCTGAAAGCTCTACAGCGTCCTTGTTTCTAAGGCCGTCTATTTCACCCTCCTGATCACCCTTCTTTAACAATCCGCGCTCCGTGCTGAAGCCCTGCACTCTTATGAACACCGAAGATGAGACTATGCCGTGCTCAAGCCTTACGCTTGCTATTGCAGTGTAGGGTATTACCTCGTAGTCCTGCCGCAAGCCAAGTGTTGCCCTGTTTATTATGATAAGCCGCTTGTCGGTCACGACTACAGTAGTAGGATTGATTAGGTCTGCACCTGGTCCTATTCTTCGCTGCTTGATTGTACCTTCGACCTCCTCGTCAGGCCATAGGACCTTCCTTACAATGTGAAGCTCGTCTGGATCTACCCTCATGTAAACATAAGTATTTTAACTGTAAATATATAAAAAGAGTATTATGAGTGATAAAATTGCTAACGGACCGTAAACGCAGGCAGGGAGGTAGCTATAGTTATACGAGCATAATGAGATTGGGCGATGATGCGTACAGCACATTTGCGCCGGCAAAGCTCAATATAACCCTAACAATAGGCGACAAAGAGCATGACGGCATCCACAAGATATCAAGCATAATGCAGGCAGTTTCGCTTTACGATCATATTACACTGGAAAGGGTGAGAACAGAAAACATCGGATTGGAGGGCTGTTTTGTAGACAACAACATAATATCCAAAGCTCTTGACGAACTTTCAAAAGAGGCGGGTAGGAAGTTGCCCTCAAGAATAATACTACAAAAGGTTATACCGATAGCTGCAGGTATGGGTGGAGGCAGTTCCGATGCGGCGGCGGTATTAAGGCTTGCCAACTGTGCATTTGATCTCCAAATGGATTTACAAGGACTTGAGAGAGTTGCGCAAAGGGTCGGGAATGATGTGGCATTCCTTCTTCGTGGAGGAAGGGCAATTGTGGAGGGAGGAACGGCGCACAAGATAGAGCCAGCAAACGTTCCCGATTTGTATTATCTTATAGCAAGGCCGCATAAAAGATTGCTTACCGAAGATATGTACAAACTTCATGACGATACGGGAAAGAGCTTCACACAGCTTGCATTGGATCTGTGTCCAGATACAAGCAAACTCTTATCAGTAATGAAAAAGGATTCGGTAGAAAACGGCGTGACCGGAAAGGGACCAACAGTATTTGCAGGATATGCTACGTATAAAGAATGTGAGATTACAAGTGGAAAAATATCCTGGTTAAATGGGGATATCTTCATCACAAGGGCAATTGAGGCATTTGGCTGATGCAACACGTTTTGTTCGATTTTTATGACAAAAATACTTAGAATAAATCCCATAAATCCGCAAGCCGAAATGATAAGGGAGGCAGCGGCAGTAATAAAAAATGGAGGAACAGTTGCATTTCCAACAGAGACAGTATATGGAATAGGAGCCGACGCATTCAATGCTGAAGCATGTAGTAACATATTCAGAATAAAAGGAAGGCCCATAGACAATCCGCTAATTGTACACATCTCAAAGCAGGAGCAACTTAGTAAAGTAGCAGTAAATGTTCCGCAGAATCTAATTGAGGCAGCAAAGATATTGTGGCCGGGTCCGGTTACATTCATACTCAAGAAGGCAAAGGATATACCTAATGAGGTAAGTGCCGGACTTGATACCGTTGCAGTAAGGATGCCTGCGCACCCCATAGCACTGAGGCTTATAGACCAAAGCGAAACGCCGATAGCGGCACCTAGCGCAAACATCTCAAAAAAACCTAGCGCAACAAAGGCAGAGCACGTCATAAAAGACCTTGATGGAAAAGTGGATTTGATAATAGATGGCGGAGAGGCTGCTTTCGGGCTGGAGTCTACGATAATAGACACGTCGGTAAAACCGTATGTGCTTCTCAGGCCTGGAGCATTTACCGTAGAGGAGTTGGAGAAATATCTTGGAAAAATAAAAATCCCGGAATCGATAAACAAAGAGATTGGTGCATCGGAAAAGGCAATAGCACCGGGGATGAAATACAGGCATTACGCACCGGAAAAGAAACTTATTGTAGTAAAAACAAATGATATTCTCATGAAGGCAGCAGATTTCATACCAAAAAATAAGAAATTTGTAGTGCTGTGCAGCAACGAAATGGCAGACAGGCTGAATGATGGTGCAAATATAAAGATAATGCGTTTGGGCAGCGAGTCCAATCTTTATGAGATATCAAAGAATATCTTTGACTCGTTCAGAAGAATAGACAAATTAGAGGCGGATTTTGCGCTTGTGCAGACATTTCCGGAAAGAGGAATAGGCCTTGCGCTTATGAACCGGATAATAAAGGCATCCGCAATTGAGCCAGTAGACTCAATTGAGAAACTTAAGAAACTTTTCTGATTATTCGCTTATAACTTTTGGCAGTTTCACGCCAGACTGACCGGAATAAGAACCTTTTGAATAGCTGCTTTCAACGCTATTGGTTGCCTTGATGAAGATTATGTGGGCGAACCGCGTATTCGGCTTAAGTGCTATTTTATATGGTGCGTTGTTTATTACCTCAAGCGTTACAGTCCCGTTGAATCCCGCATCAATTATTGTTGGAGGCATCGAGAGGCCGTGCCTTGCCCAGGTGCTCCTTAGCTCAACTATACCTACCAGATCATCAGGAAGATCAACATGCTCGACTGTTGAGAGCAAAACCTGTTCATGTGATCCGATTACAAGCTCCTTTTGGGCTTTTCTTATGTCATATGCTCGTTCTATCATATCTTTATTTGATGGATCCATTACAAAGTCGTCCCCTAGATCCTTCCTATGGTATGCTATCTCGTCCGCAAGCCTGAAATCTATCCCATTTTCCCTAACAATTTCTCTAGAAAAAGGTTCGATCTTTAATCTTTTGCTGTTCAAATAGTTCATTAAGTCGAAGTCTGAAAGTATCATTCAACCCCCTTTATATAAGTTTATAGGAAAAGGTTAATATAAATACCCATAAATCAAATTTGTGCTCCTATCGTCCAGCTCGGCCAAGGACACTGGGCTTTCAACCCAGGAACTCGGGTTCAAATCCCGATGGGAGCATAAGACGTAGGGGGTTATATACAGAACGGACATTTTGAACATATCGTCTAGCTAACAATTAATTGACAGGAAGTTGTTGTTAATTAACCTATACTCATACGCGGCTATACAGTATGACTTGGCTACGTACGCCCCGTGCTGACCTTCATCAACTGTAAGAAAAATTGCGATATTTGGAGTTGATTGGTCTGGATAAATGAAAAAAGTTCTATTAGAAAAGGAGGAGTCATTTGTTAAGGCATAGGCTCCAGTACTGGACTCTGTAAAATTCCATCCGGTCGTGTACTTATCCCCCTTTGCACTGCAATGGATAGTTACCAATTGGTATGTTTTGCTATAATTAATAAATGTACAAGAAGCTGAAACATCTGTTGGCTTTGACGCATTTAAATAAGCATAAATGCTCGTTGTGGATGTGGTGGAAGTTGAAGTAGTCGCTAATATGGACGGGTTGGAATTGAAGTAGCCATAACCAACTACGATTATGACTGCTGCTACTAGTATCGCTGCTGCTATCAAAGCTTGCCCCGCCACGACATCCCTAGATGTAGCTTACAACCACACATTTTTATTATTATAGTTTGTAGTGGTTTTAGGAAAATGTGTAAGCCCCCATTTTGAACATATAGAAAGAGTAAAAGATATAGATTATGGCATTGATGTCATAT
>JBGOTD010000052.1:0-5142 GCA_041476285.1 Candidatus Micrarchaeaceae archaeon | reverse complement strand
GTTCTTGTTTGCAAGCATACTTTCTCCTACTTTTTAAACCAACTTTAATCTTTCAAAAATTTTTTATAGAGCAGCTTTATATAGATTCACAGTTATTTTATCCCTAGGTAATGTAATGAACAAATATACGATGTCGTGTGATGATGGATTTTCGGTAGGATCACGCAAGAGAAGCGAGGTAGTTGCAATGGGCCAGCTGCATGTTTGGAAAGAACACCATAAAAAAGTGCCGAGCTCTGAAATGGTAAAGATGGTAAAAACCAGAAAGGGCTAATTCTCTAAAAAATAAGCTGTAGAAATAGTTAGTCTAAAAGGGGGGGGGGAGAAATTCTCCCTGCACTAAAGCTCATCATGCAGCCTACTATTTCTTAAACTTGCTATAAGCATTTATTTTCGCATTGACTGCAAAATTATTTAAATTAAGCCAATCAATCTAAACCATGGAGAAAGGTTTGGTTGGCAATGTTCCATCAAATAAAATAGCCGGACTACTGCTGGTAATATCATCAATAGAAATTGTATTCCTTGTGCTTCTTGCACAACATCTTTATCCTAACTACAGCCTTAACAAAAACTACATAAGCGACCTTGGAGTGGGAAGCACCGCAGTAATATTCAATTCTGCGATAGAAATATTCGGACTTATAATTATTGCAGCATCTTACTTTCTCTGGAAAACTGGCAAACACAGGTACATGGCATTCGCATTCTTAATAACTGGAATTGGTGCGATAGGTGTAGGCGCGCTTCCGGAAACTACTGGCGTGTATCATATAATCTCTGCTTTAATCACCTTTGGGACTGCAGCGATAATGATGCTGGGATCGTCTAAAATCTTCAGAAGCTATTTGCGATACTATTCGCTTCCGGCTGGAATTCTGGCGATTTTTGTAGTGTCAATCTCAATTACCAGCATGCTGGGCATACATCTTAATCTTGCCCTTGGTCATGGTGGATTCGAGGAAATACTCTTCTACAATGAGATAATCTGGCTGTTTATAATCGGGATAAACTTTGCCACAAACAAAATACAATAAACTATACGGGGTAAAAACTTGCTACAATGGTACTATCTTGCGCTAATATCATCATTTCTTACAGGGCTTGCCACCATTCTTGAGAAAAGGACCCTGAAAAGGGAATACGCATCTGCCTACAGTGCCAGCTTCTCCGTGTTGACGGCAGTTGTCTCGCTGGTTTTTCTTCCATTTCTCAAGATAAACATAACCCTTCAAAACTGGCTTCTGATATATCTGGTAAGCCTGATATCCACCATATGTTACCTTCTTACTGCAAGAACCTTTCGCCACGGTGCAATATCTGCAACGAGCCCTGTTAATGCCACACTGCCCACTCTTTTCATTGTGCTGTTTGCACTACTGTTCTTGCACGAAGTACTTACGGCAGTACAGTATATCGGCATAGGCATTACAGTATTTGCTACCTATATGCTGCTTTTCAACAAAAGGAGCAAGAAAGATTTTGAAAGCAAAAAGTACGTATATCTAATACTAATAAATGCTGCCCTGGCTGGCGTCTCTGGCATAATGTTTAAGTACCTCTTGTCCAGCACGGATCCGATAACGTACATGGTTATATCGCAGGTATTCATGGCATTCAACATGATGCTCTACATGAACTTCAGATACGGCGGGGTCAGGGAAATACTTACAAACACCAAGGTTTACAGGAAGGAATTGGCCGCAATAGTGCTTCTGACAATAGGCTACAGGATAACCTACTATATTGCCGTCGCAGCTGCACCTATAAGCCTTGCCTCCCCTCTAAGGAATACGCTACTCGTGATAATGACGGTATTCTCGGGCTCTATAATGTTCAAGGAGGAGAACATAACGAACAAAATCATACTTTCCGTAATCATATTGATGGGTGCCTATCTCATAATAATATAAATAAATTGCTCTCGGTAATACGAAGAGCAAATTAATTTACAAAAGTATACAAATCTTAACTTTTTTATATTCTAATTCTAAGAAGTATATTAAAACTTAATGGTATAGTAATGTAGATGTCCGGGTGTTTTCATGGGTGCTAACAATTTGAAGCGTGTTATAAAAAGAGACAAGACGAAAGTTGAGTTCAACTTATCCAAAGTAGAGAGCGTTGTATTAAAGGCCTTCAATGATGTTTATCCAACAAAAGAGGAGTCCGAAAGCTACACGAAGGTCCAGAAGATTGCGCAGCTTGTCCTGGAAAAGTTAAATGCAACGAACAGGGAAGAAATCGGTGTAGAGGACATACAGGACGTAGTGGAGAACGTGCTCATGCAAAACGAGCCGCGCGTTGCAAAGGCATATATCCTATACAGGAACAAACGCGCCGAAATACGCGCCTTCAGAAGGTCTTTGGGAATACCAAATGACGACCTCAAGGTTTCTATTAATACGCTTATAGTCCTTGCAGCAAGATACCTGATCAAGGATGAAAATGGGAAGATCATAGAATCGCCAAAGCAGCTTTTCATAAGGGTTGCAAGAGCGATTGCATCTGCAGAGAAGAAGTTTGGGAAAACCGAAGAACAGATAGCGAAAATAGAGCAGGACTTCTATGACCTTATGGCCAAGAACAAGTTCATGCCTAATTCACCAACACTGATGAATGCTGGAACAAGCGAGGGCCAGCTCAGTGCATGCTTTGTGCTGCCGGTAGGGGATTCAATCCCTGAAATATATGATGCAATCAAATACCAGGCATTGATACACAAGACCGGCGGCGGCACCGGATTCTCATTCTCGAGGCTAAGACCATCCAACGACTTTGTAAAATCAACACACGGAGTCGCATCAGGTCCTATATCATTCATGAAAATCTTCGATGCATCCACGGAAGAGATAAAGCAGGGCGGCAAGAGGAGAGGAGCAAACATGGGAATACTCAGTGTCGATCATCCGAACATACTTGATTTCATAATGTTGAAAGAGCATGAGGGAACGCTGAGAAACTTCAACATATCTGTAGCAGTCACAGATGTCTTCATGAAAGCGGTAAAGGAAAACAAGGATTACCTGCTCTCAAATCCGCGCAGCAAGAATGTTGTAGGAAAGCTTAACGCTAGGGCGGTATGGAACCTTGTCGTAACCATGGCATGGAAGACAGGAGATCCGGGAGTAGTTTTCCTTGACAGGACAAATTCCAGTTATTCAAACCCGGTACCAAGCTACGGTCCTATAGAAGCAACAAATCCATGCGGAGAGCAGCCATTGTATCCATATGACTCGTGCAATCTTGGCTCAATAAACCTTGCAAAGATTGTAAAGGGAGTCAACAGCCATACAGAAGTGGACTGGGACGAGCTTAAAAGGGTAATAAGACTTGCTACCAGATTCCTTGACAATGTTGTAGAGGTAAACGAATACCCATTGCCCGAGATCGACAAAGTGAGCAGGGCTATAAGAAGGATAGGCCTTGGCGTCATGGGCTGGGCTGACCTGCTGATAAAACTGGGAATAAGATACGACAGCAACGAGGCACTCATGCTTGCAGAAAAGATAATGTCGTTCATAACCCAGAATTCAAGAATAACGAGCGAGGAACTTGCTGTTGAGCGAGGACCGTTCCCGGAATTCCAGAACAGCATCTGGGCAAGACTTGGCAACAAGCCGCTAAGGAACTCTACAGTCACAACAATAGCGCCTACAGGGACGATAAGCATTATTGCAGGAGGTACATCACAGGGAATAGAACCAATATTCTCTGTTGTATACCTTAGGAATGTAAGCGATTCGCTCGGATCAAACCTCATCGAGGTGAACAACGAGTTCGAGGCGTATGCAATGGAAGGGGGCTTCTATACAGATGAACTGATGCAGAGGCTCGCGAATACCGTTTCAATACAGAATTTTGAGGAGATCCCGGAACAGATAAGAAGGCTGTTCGTAACTGCATATGACATATCTCCGGAATGGCACGTAAAGATGCAGGCGGCATTCCAGAAATACACCGACAACGGAGTTTCAAAGACAATAAACTTCCCGAACTGGGCAACGCCGCAAGACATCGAAAAGGCGTACGAGATGGCATGGACTCTCGGTTGCAAGGGCATAACTGTATACAGGGACGCATCAAAGAACGTGCAGGTACTGCAATCCGTAAAAGGGCTCAATTCCCAAAAGACGCTTGATTCCGTAAAAAGAAACCACGAAAAGGGAATGGAAGAGGTAAAGCCGATAAGCGTCTCATCTCTTGTGCAGGAGGCTGCAACATATTCGCTTACAATGGGAAAAGAGGAAAGGTGTCCTGAATGCGGCGGAGTACTTATACCCGGATCAGGATGCTTCACCTGCCCGCGCTGCTCCTATAGCAAGTGCGAGTAAAAATAAAATCAGAATGCCATTTAGATGACTATGCCATTTTGGCATACATCTCAAGGTAAGGTAAATCAGAACCTTTGGCTGCCCGTTCCTTTGCTTCCTCCATATTCATGTCTCTTTCTCCTATGGAAGTCATTGCCTCTGCTGTAACCAGCGCCGCCTCTGCTGTTGTTCTCCCTGCTCTGGTATCTTCCACCGCCGCCCCCGCCACTCCTTGGTGCGAATCTTCTTTTGCTGCGGGACGCTTCTGGCAATTTTATGTCGTTGAACTTTGCAGTGTCTAATTCTATGTGGGTCATTCTTATGTTTGCAATTCTGCCAGTTGCCTGCATAAGGCCCTCTTGATCATATCCGAATATCGTGAATGCCCTTCCGTTCTTGCCCATTCTTGCTGATCTTCCTACCCTGTGCACATATACACGTGGTTCATCGGGTGCATCGAAGTTTATTATGTCGGTTATGTCAGGTATGTCAAGCCCTCTTGATGCAAGGTTGGTTGATATCAGGAATCGTGCCTGCTGCCTGAACGCATGCAGGGAACGCTCCCTCATCGCCTGAGTAAGTCCTCCATGCATCACTATCGCATCAAACCCGTTGAGGTTGAGAAACCTGTGAACGTATTCCGATTCATGCTGCGTTGAGGTGAATATAATGCATTTCTTGGGCTGGAACCTGTCAATGTAAGCAAGAAGAACAGAGAACTTTGCACGTCCTCCTGCTATGAAGTAATCATGGGTTATAGTATCTACCGTAAGCTTGTCCTCCTCTCCCACTGTAAGCCTTACCGCATCAACTTTCATGTGCTTCTTAG
>JBGOTD010000051.1:0-5229 GCA_041476285.1 Candidatus Micrarchaeaceae archaeon | reverse complement strand
TTCCTAATTCCGCTTCAAGATAGGATTTTTCTGCCATTGCGATCAGTTTTCGTTATATTTTGATTACTCTTATACAATCTAGTTTATAATGATAAATATAGTTATACAAAATAATTTATTTTTTTTAAACAGTATTAAATACTTACTTATTGTGTGTTATCTGCTAATAGCAGCAGTGACATAACATGGCAAAGAAAACAAAAAGAAAAACGAAAAAGACAACAAGAAAGAAAAGATAATACCAGTTTTGGAACGGCCGTTGCCGTTCCGTTTTGTATATTTCATGAGAATTTCATGAATCTCTTCCTGAAACCTCTGTCGTTTTTCATATTGTCAAATATCTTTTTCATTTTGTTGAATTCCGACATCATACTATGAATCTCCTTTTCTGAAGTTCCGCTTCCTTTTGCTATTCTGCTTATTCTGTCGCGGTCATGCAGAAGCCTTTCGTTCTTTCTTTCCTCGCTTGTCATTGATGATATTATTATCTTGTACTTGCTTAATTTTTCTTCTCCTTGTTCTATTGCCTCCTTTGGAACGTCCGGAGCGCCCATCATCCCAAAAATGTTCTTGAGAGGACCCATCTTGCCCATTGCCTTCAATTGTGAATAGAATGTGTCGAAATTGAGCTCTTCTGCTTCCATTTCCTCCGGTTTGAGATCGGATTCCTTTATTGCGTTCTGTACATGCTCTATCAATGATTTTATGTCAGGAATTCCCAGTAGTCCACCTATGAATTTGTTTGAATCAAATGGCTCTATGTTGCCAAGCTTTTCTCCAGTTCCTATGAACATTACATTTGCCATTGCTGCTGCAGATGCACTTAGCGCACCTCCGCCCTTTCCTGATCCGTCCATTTTTGTAAGTATTACTCCGGATATCTTTACTGTCTTGTCGAATTCTCTTGCCTGTCTGCCGGCGATCTGGCCCATGTCTGCGCTTACCACTAATACTTTTTCGTCAGGCTTAAATATTTCCGTGACTTTCTTTAATTCATCTATAAGATAAGCGTCAAGCGCATTCCTTCCGCTCGTGTCGCATATTATTATCTGCTTGTCCTTGAACTTCTCCATTCCCAGCTTTATTATCTTTGATGCGTCCTTTTCAGTCTCCATTCCAAAGAAAGCGACATTTGCCTGTGTTGCCAAAGTTTCTAGTTGAGTATATGCCGCTGGCCTTGTTACGTCACAGCATATCAGAGCTGCACTTAATCCCCTGTTTTGATAGAATTTTGCAAGTTTTGCTGCTGTGGTTGTTTTTCCTGACCCGTACAATCCCATGAGAAGTATCTTTTGCTTCGTTAATTGTGGCGTATATGCAGGACCTACGAGCTTTACCAGTTCTTCGTATACTATGTTCGTTATGTAGTCTTTTGGCGACAATCCTTCTGGAGGCTGGCTCTTAAGCGCCTTTTCCTCTATGTCCTTGGTAAATTTAAGTACAAGTTTTACTTCTACATCAGAACTTAGAAGGGTCTTCTGCAATTCCTTGTTGAATTCCCTTATGACATTGGCGTCTATTATTGTTGCTCTTGTAAGCTTTGCTATCGCCTGCCTGAGTCCCTCTCCTAGATCCATTGATATCATTTATATATTGTAGGCTCATTTATATATTGTTTACAGGTGCTCAATTGAAGCTCATAATCGCTCAGGCTAACCTTACGCTCAAGGGCGGTGCCGAAAGGGTCGTGCTCAAGATAGCACAGCACTACAAGGCCAAGATATACACAGCCGAATACGACGCTAAAAACACCTTCGAGGGATTTGGAAACCTTGACATTGAGGTGATAGGAAGGCAGAGCATGCTTAGGGCCATGCCATACGGGAGGGCATCTCAAGGATTAAGCTACGGGCTATCTTTTTACGGTCTTAAGCTAAGGGAAGATTATGATGTGATAAATGCACATATAGCACCCAGCCATTGGATAAGGAACAAGAACGAACGAGTTCTTTGGTATTGCCATACTCCTTTGCGTGACATATACGACCTTTACCACCACAGATTGTCGCAGAAGAAGTTCCATCAGAAGCCTGTGCACATTGTCGGTGCCAAGATGGTGAAGATGCTTGACCAGGGAGTGGTAAGGCACATAGAGCACATAGTAACGAACAGCTTCAACACAAGGTCAAGGATCATCAAGTACTACGGGAGAAAGGATTCAGTCGTGCTTGGTGGTGGTGTTGATTACCAACTTTACAAAAAGGGCGATGACCATAAGTATTTCCTTTATCCTTCAAGGATCTCACCGAACAAGAGGCAGGATTTTGCGATACGTGCATTCAATCACTTCAAGAGGCAGGTCAACGGATACAAGCTCATGATTGTCGGTCCTGTCTCACAGGACAAATTCTATTACAACTATTACAAGAAAATTACGGCACTTGCGGCAGGAGTTGGTGATGTGGAGATAATAACAGATGTGAATGACAAAAGGCTCAACAGCCTGTATTCAAACTGTACTGCAGTATTGTTTCCGCCGCTTAACGAGGACTATGGCCTTGTTCCGCTTGAGTCCATGGCAAGCTATAAGCCAGTAATAGCGGTGAATGAGGGTGGCATGAAGGAGACTGTTGAAGATAGAAAGACAGGACTGCTTGTAAACAGCATTGAGGAAATGGGCAATGCAATGAAGGAAGTTGCAGAGAATCCTGCCTTTGCCAGAGAACTTGGCAAAAATGGGAGAGAGCGTATTGTTAAGCACTACTCGTGGAGAAGATTCTTCAAAGAATTCGACAAAGAACTTAGGAAGGTCAAAAAGCGCTAGTTTATTCCACTTTCTAACTTAGGTTCTTATTTGCAGCTCTGGAATGTTCTCGTATAATACATTGCCTTCAGCATCAGCTATTCTTTCTATTTTTATTTTAGGGCCGTTAAAATCCAGGCGCATTGACCTGTAGTTCACATATAGGCTTATGTCTTCATGGCCGTCTATGTCTATCAGAAGCCCTTCGACGGATTGGTCGCCACGCTTTTTAGTCGAATATGAGACTATTAGCTTCTTCCTCAAGTAATTTCTTAGTAAGTCTATGTTTGGTCCATTCTGGACCGTCTTAGCGCCATTATCCGGTGGGGTTCTGTTTAAAAATGACATGTTTTCACTATATATTTGCAAATTTTATTTTCTTAATACAGGTGTGTCCTTCCGCGCTGCGTCCTCCTGTACAAGTGTATTGAGCCAGTCTGGATATGTATATTTCAGCCCTTCTTTATCTGCAACATGATCTATTACGGGAAGGATGCGATTGATCATTACATTCTTAAAATCAGGTCCTTTTAGAGTTTCTTCAGTATAAGATGATGTTAAGAACATCTTCTTTCCTGCTATAAGGTACTGCAATACTGTTTTGTTGCATTCAAAAGACCCGGACCCGTCCTTAAATCTATAATGCATAACTTCATCCTTTACTAAGCCCGTCTTCACATGAAATATTTGAAGTTCTTTTTGAAAAAGAACCATGGGCACGTTTGTTTCTACAGACTCTCTTGTGTCCTTTGTTTTTGACTTCGTCATGTTATCACTTAAAATTATAAGATAAATTCAAATATATAAGCTTTCATCTCCTGAGCCATTTCTCGGGGCTTGTTGATATGTTGTCTTTAGTTGTTTCCCATCCTATAAATCTGCTATCACTTGCCACCCTGTCTGCGAATGCGTTTTCCAATGCGGCGTATCTTTTTTCTGTAATTACTATCAGTTTCGCATTTTCAGGTAACTGTTTCCTTAAAAGATCCAGTTTTGCCTTATCAACAGGCCGGTCATAAGGTCTTGCAAGTATCTCGTAATAATAATGCCTCCCTTTCGTGCTGATCGCAGAGAAGTCAGATGTAATATTGGTGTTGTCAGACTTGAAGATGCCTTTTAATTCGCCAGGTATATTTAAGTTGAAGTCGACGTGCGGCTCTATCTTGAAATTTAGGTGCTTTAGTATCCTTGCGAGATTTGCCTCCCACATCGACCTTGAATCAAAGCCGATGTCTTTCCTGAAACCATGAAATGTCGGCAGATAACTGTTTCTGGTATTTGGGTCATGGACACCTGTTTTATTGCTAAAGGTATTCGTACCGCCAACTTTTCCCATATTCGATGCCATTTCGCCAGGACGTATCCCGCTTATCTTAGCACCTTTGCTCCCCCATTCACTACGCAATTTGCTTGTTGCACCATGGATGCCTGTTTTTTGTTCTACTGCAATCCTTCCGCTTACTCTTCCGGCTTTGCTTGTCCAGTTTGTTCGTTGTTCAGCTGTGGCTCCATGTACTCCCTTGTGCAGTTCTACTGATTTTTTACCAGCCTTGCTACTCCGTTCTCTACGTTGTTCGCTTGATGCACCATGGATGCCCTTCTTTAATTTATATGCTGCATGTCCACCACGTGTGCTCCATTCTTTGTGCTGTTCGGCCGTAGCGCCCAGAGCACCTTTGTGTTGCTCTGCCACAATTCGTCCGGCTATTTTACCGGCTGCTGTACACCATTGTCGTCTCTGCTCGTCAGATGCGCCAAATATGCCTTTTCCTAGCTTTTCGTTTAATTTTAGTGCTTCTTCTCTGTTTACCCTTGGGAGACTTAGAAGATCAAACACTTTAGATAGAGTATCCCCACTTATGCCTACAACTTTTGAGAGCCTCTCTACGCTTTCCCCGTCTTGCTGGTGTCTTATGAATAGGTAATCTATGGCACTTATTCGTTCATTTCCGTTACCGTTGCTCCTGAGAAGCTGCCCTGATTCCTTGAGGCGCTGTTCAAATGAGATGAAAGTTTCTAACGTTTTGGGCTTTAGGGCAAGGGACCTAATATCAAGATTCCTGTTAAGGTATTTGCCTATTTCATCCTTACTGACTATCATAGATATAATATATGGCTTTTTTAATATATAAGCATTTCATATACTACGTCAATAAGCGATGAATGAAGTTGTAGAATTAGCTTATTTCGCTTTTATTTTCGGCTTTTCATCTTCCTTCTTATCGGAATTTAGGGATATAACGTATCTTGATATGACCTTAGATGCGAACTCCAGAACTCTCCTTATGTTTGCCTCTGTATTGGTGCCAGTGCATATCATCTTGCCGTTCTTGAAAAGTATTATCACTGCCTTTGGCTCTACTATTCTGAATATTGCACCGGGAAACTGTTCAGGCTCATAGTCGACCGCCTTTATCTCCTTTGAAAGAGCATAAAGATCTATTGTGGCGTGAAGGTCTGCACTAACAACTATGTTTTGTATCTTT
>JBGOTD010000050.1:0-5445 GCA_041476285.1 Candidatus Micrarchaeaceae archaeon | reverse complement strand
GTGCGTTGATATCATCGTTGCAGCAGCGTGTCTCCACATTCGGGCTCAAGCAAATAACAGTGGAGGGGGTTGGAGACTCGCACGTTTACCTTACAATACCGTCGGTATCCCAAACTGAGATAAACCAGACGATAAGCATAATAGAAAGCCAGGGCAAGTTCGAGGGAATTGTAAACGGAAGAGCTGCATTGAATGGAAGCGACATACTTAAGGGAAGCATAGGCCAGTTGCAGCCGCAGCAAAGCACCAACAATACAGTCACATGGACAGTAACATTCTTCGTAACGCAACCCGCATCCGTAAAATTCTCGAAAGTGGTATTTGGACAGGCGAACCAGCCGCTCTACATGTTCCTTGACAGGCCTAGCTCGACAGTCATCATAGTCAACTTTTCGCAACTTGGCAATACCACCTTGGGCCTAACAGGACCTGAATCATTGACTGCGATGCAAACCGCACTCAGGTTCGGAAACCAAAGCATACCAGTAATAAGCATGACAAATTCCAATTCGAGCATAGCAGGAGTCAAGAACTTCCTTACGGCTAACAGGGGCAAATACGTGCAGGTGATAATAGACGGAAGCCTCAACAAGAGCATCGCAAGCTTTGCAGAGGCGAACAACTATACCGTAAAGCTTGAGAACAAAAAGAACATGACGCCATCATATTCAAGGATATCGATAAACCAGAGCATAGTGCAGACATGGCCCATTGTAGGACTTCTCTCCGCTCCGCTGCTGACATCATCAATAACAAACGGCACGACAAGCCAGAGCTATCAGATATCAGGAGTCTCTCCGCCAGGGTCACTGAGCACCAAGCTGGCATATGCAACTACTCAGACAAAGACCATAGCAAGCATACTTAATGGCGGTGCCCTTCCCGTTGCGATAATAGCAGGCACTCCAACAACAATACCAGCAACGTTGGGACAGCGCTTCCTTTATATAAGCGGGATTACAGGACTCATTGCAGTCGTTTTCGTATCCGCATTCATAGTAGTAAGGTACAGAAAGCTCTTCCTCATAGCGCCGATACTGATAACCACGCTTGTGGAACTCTTCATAATAATATCCATCATCGGCCTTGTCGGAACCATAGACCTGGCGGCAGTAGCAGGAATGATTGCCGTTGTAGGAACAGGCGTGGATGCGCAGATAATAATAACTGACGAAATGATAGGAAAAAGCGGCGAGAGCGCTTCTGCAAAGGTTGTGCTCGGCAACGCATTCTACATAATATGGACTGATGCTATTCTTCTCATAATTGCGATGCTTCCGCTTTTCTTCTCGACATCGCTTGTTACAGTGGTGGGCTTCTCCGAATCCACAATAATAGGGGCTCTTCTTGGAGTGCTTGTAACAAGGCCGGCATACAGTGCGATACTCAGCAGGCACTATTCTTGAGGTGTTTACATAACCATATACTGCCCCACGTGCAATAAATCTAGCGAAGATATAAGATTCGTAGGCAATTTTTGCGAGTCCTGCATAATCGAAAAGCTGGAAAAAAAGGTGCCTAACGTAGTAACAATCTACCAGTGCAGGTTCTGCGAGCGAATAAAGGAGGGCAGGACCTTCTCCAGTATAAGCAACAAGTCGCTCTCAAGGGCCATAAAGATAGAGCTTAAGCTGCAAAGCGATGTTAAGGTAAAAACGCATGATGCAAAGGGGGTGGATGTTGTCTTTGTCACAGAAGTCGATGGGGAAAGAGTAGGCTTTCCAAAGAGGCTTGAATTGAAGATCGCACACGAGACATGCCAGCGCTGCTACTGGATAAGCTCCGGATACTACGAAGCCGTAGTGCAACTGAGAGGCGACTGGTATAGGATAAACAACCTTATAGCAAAGATAACAAAATACGTTAAAAGAAGGGACGGCTTTATAGCGAAGATCGAAAAGATAGATAACGGATCCGATGTTTATGTTAGCAACAAGCTGATGATGAATGATTTCTTCCATGACTATGAGCTGAAACCCGCTAGATCATTCAGGCTTTATGGAATGAAAAGGGGCAGAAAAGTTTACCGCAATACCTATTCCTTGCATTTATAATCAGGCCAACTTTACATACACACATGACTCGGAGCAAAGACTACCTTGGTTCTGCGCACTGATATTTAAGAGGTATGTACCTACCTGTGATACCTGTTCAAGATTGCCGCCAATACTGACTGGGGTATATGCAGTAACGTAGCTTACTCCTGCATTCGTATTGATAATAAATGTTATTACATGGCCCACACTAACTGATGGATCGCAGTCATAGCTATTCGAACTTGCAATATATACATATGGTGCACCCACGCATATTTTCTTGACATTAGGAGGCACTTGTATCAGAACTAGTTGCTTTGCAGGGGCTCCTTGCGAACCAATTGCTGTTGCTATGTCTGCCATCTTTGTCGCGGCACCTTGCGCCTCTGTAGTCGCAAGCGTAGAGGTTGATGTTGATACCTGTATGAACGCAAGAACGACTATAGGAAGCAGTATTATGAGCCCGAATGAAAGCGTTACCAGGAGCTCGAGGCTTGACTGGCCCTTGTGCATTTTGCGTTTTTGTTTTTTCATTCTACAGCATCCCTAAGCGCATTTATCTTCCTGTGGGTCAATATGCTCTCTTTTTCCTTTATTACCCTGTGCTTAAGTTTCTTCAAGAGGTCGTTGATGGCGTCTTCAAAGAGGTATTTGTTAGTATGCATTGTTATTATGCCGTGCCTTCCAAGAGAGAGCCTTGCCTGCATCTCGTAGAGCTTTGTCTTTGTTCTTTTTACCTTGAAGGTAATGTAATCCACGTCAACTCCGCTAAGCTTCTCTATGTGATCGAGTAGCGACTTTAATTCCTCCCTTGCCTCATCCTCATACTGGTAGGTATTCTGGTCGAATCCTGACATGAATATCTTGCTTTTCTCAACAGTCTGTCTTGCCAATATGCTCTCAAGCACGTCAGTGACAGTAAGTATGCCTATCGGGTTGCTGTTCTTCATTACAATAAGCGAGGATATTTTATTTTCAATCATATCCCTTACGGCGTCTGATACGGGCCTATTGTATTCTATTGCCCTTGCATTGCGCTCCATTATGCTGCTTATGGATATGTTTGACGGCTTGTGTGCATCTGTCTTCATTTCAGGGAGTCTTTCAGAGTCGATAGTGTAGCTTTTTACTATGTCGTAGTTCGTTACAAGCCCTGCAAACCTGCTGTTCTGTAGCACAACCAGTCTGTTTACCTTTCTTTCGCGCATTGTTGTCTTTGCCTGTGCTATGCTTGCGTTCGCATCTATTGCAAGAACAGGTGTCGTCATGGCCTGGTTGACCTTCATGTCCTGAAGGATGTTAAGCGAAAGCAGCACTTTTAGGAATACCTTCCTTTCAAGCACGCCGACTATTCTGTTTCCGCTCGAATACGGCAACGCCTTGACGCCGGATTTATAGAAATAGTTTACAAGATCGTATATGGAGGTGCTGTTTGTTATTCGTGGTGCTTTGATGCTGAATCTTTCAACCTTCTCGTTGGCTGGAAGCTTAAGTCCCTGCTTTGCCCTGTACATTGTTCTTGTGTCGACAACCCCGTAGTAATCCTTGTTCTTGGTTATTATTATCGCCGGATACCTTTTCAGGTAGGGGCTGACTTTTGACATGGGTGTTTTATAGTCGATATTTAGCGTGTTTGATATGAGTTCCTTTGGTATATTCTGCAATCTCTCCATAATATCATCAATATTGTATAAGTAAATAAGAAAATATATAATAGTGTAGCAGATAAATCATAACAGGCCAGGATGGCAGATCGGCTATGCGGCCGCCTGCAGAGCGGCACAGGGGGATTCGACACTTTGCAAAAAGCGATACTTCCCCTCCTGGCTTATAAAACTTAGCATAGCATTTGCTGTATTGTAAAAAATAGTGGATATTTATGAGATGCATGATATGCAATCGTGATACATTCAAGAGGATAAGGTCTTGCCGTATCAAATGCCTCAACTGCGGCTATGAGCAGGATTGTGAGGATGGCGGGTTAGACTACTGATAGATACGCCATCCTTATGCATTAATTATCTAGCTCTTTTTCGATGCTGGCTTATCCGTGTAGCCCGAATAGCGTTTTGCATACTCCGTTATCTTTGGTATTACCACATCCCTGTCGTTTGATGCCTCAAATCCTACATAAAGGCCGTAAAGCCATATGAAAAGATTAACCAGCGTCACAAGCACTGAAAGCAAACCAAGCGAGATTAAATTGAATACTACTGATATTACTATCATAAGTATGCCTAAAAATATTGATTGCATTGCGTGCAGCTTTAGTCTCTTGTCTTCCTCCCCTTTCAAAAAAAGTACGATAATTCCTGTTACACAGAAGGGAATCAGATAAGCAATTATATACCAGACTTTGTTGTCTGATTTTGTAGCCATAAAATGACCTATAAAACTTATACTGCGTTGTTATTTATACCTTTTGCGGGGTGAAAAATTCAGCAAAATTCTTATACATCAAGTACCACAGTAGCCTCTATTCCTCTTTTAGTTTTTCTTATCCCCAGATTGTACCTGGATACCCCCTTTACGTCGAGTTTTGAGATTTTGTCTGTTTTTGGTTTGCCGTATATTTTCATGCTTATAGAATAGGACTTGCTGCCTTCCTTGATTTTAATGCTTGATGCCTTGTATGCAAATATCCTCTTTGAATCGGATATTGATAATGTGTCCTGCAGTGAATACCATAATAGGTCTTCAATGTTGTTCGCCCTGTCCTTCACAAGAAATGTGATTGTCTTTGATTTTAGTGAAGAAACTTTATCAGTATAGCACATGGTATCAAACATCGCCATTAGTGCGTTTCTGAAACAATCCTCTGCGTTTTTTCCAGATGCCACAAACTCGACATCTGCAGTGTGTTCCACAAACCTGTATTGTTTTTTGCTATGCATTTCCTTCACATGACTAACATGATATAATTTATATCTTGTTTCTTAATAATAAAGTAGTTTGCTGCTGTAATCTTTAATTAGTCCGATGACGAAAAGAGTAACTGCTGATATATGATGAAGCCCATCTCGGCTGAGGACTTTGAATTGGTATGGCTTATGAGTAACAAAAAGGTAAAGATATTAGGAATTACGATAATTTTTACTGCGTTTTTGATATCTGCTTTCAATTCGCTGCTGGTAACGAATTTTAGCATACTTGATACTGATGCAAGCACCTACATAATAGTAGTAATGCTTATGCTGTTCGCCTTCATCATATTTTCAGCAAAAGCAGATTTAGACTTTGAATACAACAGGAATAATATAATTTATTCATCGTTGATCTTTGTCTTATACATATTGTTGCTCTCATTTCTAAGGGTTTCACTCTCTTCTGCGTTTCTATCTTACAGGATTGATGCGTTGCTATTTCCGTTGCCGCTGCTGGCGCTTATTGTCCTTGTGTTCGGATTGTC
>JBGOTD010000049.1:0-5609 GCA_041476285.1 Candidatus Micrarchaeaceae archaeon | reverse complement strand
GGGTTGAGTTTGCACTATCTTGGAACTGGAATGCGCAGAGGCACCATAATTGTTGAAGGAAAGGTCATGGATAATCTGGGGCACAAGATGAAAGGCGGCTTGATAATCGTAAAAGGCGACGCATACAACAGGGTTGCAAGTTTCATGTGTGGCGGGGAAATCCAGGTACATGGAAGTGTGGCAAGCAATGCTGCTGACAACATGACAGGAGGCAGATTGGTGATAACCCACAACGCAGGCTACCACGTTGGAAATAATGCATCAGCCGGAGCACAGATAATAATAAATGGCAGCTATCTTCAAAAGGCGCAAAATTGCCGGACGGCAATACTCAAGGAATGATTCATTTCTAATACGCCTTTGCGAAGTATGCGACCTCCTCTCCATCCTTCCCGCAGTAAACGCAATTGGAAAATACGCTCTCGTTCTCAAGCTTTCTGAGCCTGTAGGTGGCGCCCGTCTCTTCCTTGACCTTCATTTCGCATTCAACTGAGCCGCACCAGCTCACCCTTATGAATCCTCTTTTGCCTTCAAGCACCTTCTTGAATGCAGTGTAAGACTTGACTGTCGTTATTCCTTTCTTAAGCGATTTGTTTGCCTTCTTGAACAGCGCCTTCTGGATGGACTTGAGCTCGCTCTTAGCCCTCTTGAGCATGTCAGATTCCTTAACCACAAGCTTCTCGAAGGTATCCCTCCTAACGATAACGACCTGGTTGCTGTCTATGTCCCTTGGCCCTATCTCTATCCTCAATGGCACTCCCTTGAGCTCCCATTCGTTGAACTTCCAGCCTGGTGTATAGCCGTCGCGGTCGTCAAGCCTTGCCTTGAGCCCCTTAGCTGTAAGCTTCTTGAGCAACATGTTTGAGTGGGTGAGCACCCTTTCCTTTGAATCATCCTTGTATATTGGCACTATCACGATCTCAAGAGGCGCGACCATGGGTGGTATTATGAGTCCCTTGTCGTCGCCGTGCACCATTATCATTGCACCTATGGTTCTGGTCGAAATACCCCATGAAGTGGTGTGGGGGTTTTTCTCCTCGCTGTCTTTGTCCAGGAACTTGACGCCGAATGGCTTGGTAAAATTCTGCCCAAGATAGTGTGTAGTTCCGTTCTGCAACACCTTGCCGTCAGGCATAAGTGCCTCAAAACCTATTGTATAAACGGCGCCCTTAAACTTTTCAGATTCCGATTTTCTACCAATCAAAACAGGCACTGCAAGATAATCTTCCATAATCTCTCTATAAAACTCGTTTATCTGGCCTATCTCCTTCTCAGCATCCTCGCTGGTTGCGTGGGCGGTATGTCCCTCTTGCCATAGGAACTCAGAGTTCCTGATAAATGGCTTCGTGTCCGTTATTTCACTCCTCAAAACGCTGCACCACTGGTTGAGCAGCAACGGGAGATCCCTCCAGCTCCTTATCCACTTTGAAAAGAAATGATAAACGATAGCCTCGGAAGTCGGCCTTATCGCAAGTTTCTCGCTAAGATTGCTTTCCCCGCTTTTTGTGACCCAATAAACCTCTGGTACGAAACCCTTGAAATGCTCGCCCTCGAGTGCGAGCAACCTTTCCGGTATCAGCAAGGGAAGATAGACATTTTTATGGCCTGTCTCCTTTATCATGCTGTTGAATGTGTTTTGTATGTTCTCCCATATGCCGTAGGAATTTTCGCGGAATGCTATCGTGCCCTTTACTGGGGCATAGTCCGCTAGCTCAGATTTGATGACAACCTGCGAATACCATTCGGGGAAGTTGTCGTTTTTCTTGACCGTTATGCTGTTCTCGTTAAGTTTTGTGGGTTGCTGGGATTCTGCCAAAATATCACTGACATATCAATATTGATAGAATAATTAGTGTGATAATCGTTATAAACCTTTATCAAGAGCGTGGCATTTCACTTAAAAGTGATACTTTTACAAATACAAAATTTTAGTAAAAGTTTAAATACTTTCGTATAGATGAAAGATGGCGACCAATTAAAGTGATTACATGAATATGACGACGACCACAGAACCAAAAGGGAGAACTGTTTCTAGCGGAACACTAGATAGACTCATTTACCATGCAAGAAGCACCGCCGATCAAAAATTGTTAGTAGTATTATCGCATAATAAATACGCAGGGGTATTGGAGGCACTTGCCCTTAACCAGAACACGCAGGCGCCAGAGCTCGAAGCAATAACAAGGAGACTAATAAAAGACACAAATGCAAATCCGAAAACAAAACATACAATTCTTCTAAAGATATACGTGCACAAAAACGTAGACCAGGAAACTATGGATCTAATAAAACCAAAGGAAGAAAAAGAACCATTTTTGCTTAGAGGCCTGGCCAGGTTTGGCGGCATGGTTAGTGGTTTACTTAGGACGGAAGAGACTGCACAAGCATAATTAATCCGTAATACAACAGCAAACAACAACCCTACTGGTCAAAATAAAGGACAAGTTATAAATTAATCAATTATAGATAGAATAGCACTGCGATTGTAGTCTAGCCTGGTAGGACGCGGCCTTGCCAAGGCTGCAACCCGGGTTCAAATCCCGGCAATCGCACCTTTCGAAGTCAAACGGACGACAAGCTTTTAGAAAGATTTTTATATTAAGAAAATTCATAACGGTACTGTGATAAAATGAACGATAATAAAATGATCGATTTGATCAAGAAGGTAGTTGAGGATCCCTTTTCGGCATCTAGTAGCGATCTAAAAAAAGCCATAGGCCATTTATTGAGAGGATCCAGCACGAGTCCTGCCCTAGTAGGCAAATCAAGCTATCAACTAGCCGCAGGGAATTTGTTAAGAATATATAAGATCAGAGCAGCCAACGGAGAATTCAAAAATCATTCTCCTGCCGCATAATGCTCGGCAATCGCGAATGATTTTGTTCTCTAGGACAAGTTCGAATCCAATCTATTTTTCAAAAATTTGTGTTGGTAAGCTATAAATATCACCAGAATTATAGTCTATTTAGTGATAATATGGTAACGCAGGATACTGCAAAGAAGGAAACGGTAGTTGAAAGAGTAATTTCTATTGTCGACAATTTGGCAACAGAAACGGTCAAAATTAGAACCAGACAATTAAGTACTGTTGAAAAACTCAGGGGCGGCTATGAAAAAAGGCAAAAAGAACTTACCGAATCAAAATCAAAGGAAATTGCCGAATTGTTATCTAATGATGTCTCAGAGACCGGCAAGGCAATGAAAGATCTGTTGCTATTAATAAAAGAAAAGGGCAAGTTTGAAACTCATGAAACCTTTAGCCATATCGGGCTACTGGAATTGCAAAAGGCGAAACTGATAGATGTTTATGTAAATCCAACATCATTGTATGCCGATGTAGACACCTATGAAACCGATCCGACATGTTTTATATTAACGCCGATGGGAAGAAAGGTCTGCGACAAGTTAGCGATTAATGTAGTTTTAAGAAAGGACACCAGTGAAGAGAACTTGGCATTCTAAGCTAAATGCTTCTAATGGCCGAAAGCAAAACCACATTGTGATAAAATGAATGGAACTATCAAGATAAGCAGGCACGGGACTACTGCTGAAATAAACACACTAAATGCACAGCTATTCAGCTTAATGCGCACCGGCACGGAAGTAATGTGGAATGGCGGCGCACCTATGGGATACGGAGCCACCAGCGGCTGGCCAAACAGCGAAATAGTAATGTTTCCGATTGTCGGACGGGCACCAAACGACAGCATCACAATAAACGGGAAACCTTTCCCAATGGAAAAACACGGCATATCCCGCGACATGCCATGGAAAATATATGAGCATAGCGGTGTCGTGATGATGGTGCAGATTTATGAGGCAGGAAAGGAGGTCCAAAGCACAAAAAGCGAGCACATATCTGTATTTCCAAGATCCTTCAAGCTCACCAAAAGCTATGAAATAATCGAAACAGGTTTGGTATTCAAAATAAAGGTGGAAAATGCATCTGCCCACACAATGCCATATTCAATAGGCTGGCATCCTGCATTCAGGGCGCTTGAAAACTCTACAATAAAATGTTTTGGTAAGGATCCTTTAGAAAGCACCGAAATGCAGCTTGAAACGATCAGGGGCAACAAAGGCAACGTAGCCGTAATTGAAGGATGCAATATTATAAGCTACAAGACACCCGAATTCAGAGTATATTTCAGCCATAATTTTGGGAACACACAAATCTGGGACAAAGGTGAAGGGCTTGTCTGCATAGAGCCAATAACTGCAGTCTCACTGAGCAGGTCTGCACAGACAGAATCTCCAGATTTACTTCTACGGAAAGACTTTAAGGACCTTGGCGCAGGCCAGGTAGATAGTTTTACTGCGCAAATCTGCATACTCTCCGAGGTTTCATAATACCAAAATCAAAAATATGCAACCTCACGGCAAAAATTAGAACTACTTACTTAATGCCGGTCATTTACCCAAAGAAGAAGTGGTAAATGCATATCCCTTCGTTTTTTTGCCATCAATCTCCACTTCTGTGGAAGTCAGGCTCTCAACATAATTTCTCATTTTTAATTCCGTCTTGTTATCGCCCATGAAAAACAAAGAGCCGGAAACATAGGTAACGCTAGGTACAACGCTTACACCTAACCTCAAGCTATTTGCTATATTCGACACAAGGATGTAATCCGCTCCGTTCACAGGCATGGGGCTTGTTAGTATGTATGTTATGCTGTTTGCCTTTACTGTCTCATTTACGCTGCTTATTTCGGTCATGGGCCCTGTAAAGTATATGGAACCGTTTTTAAGGTTCCATTGCTCCCCAACAAACCTGCTGGATCCGAATGCGGGTCCAATAATCTTTTTGATCATATTCCCGGAGGCATCCGACACCGACGCAATCGCATACCTGTCCTCAATTCTCATGGCTATTACGTAATCCTTATTTGGCTCGATGCTGTTCCTCAGCTGGATTGTAGTGTGCAGCAGTTTGCCCTCAGGATCCGATACCTGGTAGGCAATGCTGAATTTATCATCATTGAAAGTTTCCAGGTAAAAACCCTGGGATATTCCCACCTGATACCAGTAGCCCTTGTCAGTAACCCCATTAAGCAGGAAAGCCTGGCCGAATTCCTTCGTAGCTGGAATCCGCACGATGCATCCTATGACATCGCTCGAATAGTTTGCATTATTTATTGCCAATGTCTGCTGTATGTCATATTTCCTTGATTCAAGATCCTTCATGCTGCCTTTTGCAGCGCCCTTTGTTTTCAATGAAGTCTTCGTGCTTGCACTGCTATCCTCGGCGCCAAAAGCGCCAGGCGGGTATCCACCACGGAGCATACCTGTCGGGAGAAGCAGCACCGCAAGCCCCGCCACAGCAATGCTGCGCTTTGCTGTTTTCCCTATTTTCCTTTCCAATTTCAGCAGGTGGTCTCCGGTACTGCCCAAAAATGCCAGCCCCCTGCCTTTTTCAACATAAGAAACATTTCCCATTGACTTTTTCTCTACCATCTGAATCTTCATTAACGATGTTTATTTTCATATATAAAGTTAACTGAAAAGAGGCCGGTATCCATACTATTTATTTAAATAGATTATCATCCAACTCTTTCTGATGAACAGACATACTGGATTGATGGCAGCAGTGATTTTGCTCTCTGTTGTGG
>JBGOTD010000048.1:0-5687 GCA_041476285.1 Candidatus Micrarchaeaceae archaeon | reverse complement strand
CTGTGCCCATCGTGGCCAATGCCGAACTTTTTGATCTTACAACCTTTACCCTCTTACCATCTGTGACTACTGTATCGTGACCTTTGAGCAGAATATTAGTTTTAAGCCTCTTTGCAACGTAGCTAGCAGCATTTATCCTTGCACCGATATCCTTTCTATCCAGTTTTTTCTTGTACACCAAAGCAAATTCCTTCTCATTTGGCGTCAGGATCGCATTCCTGCTAAGTGATGTTTTGTATTTAGCAACAGCATATATCGCATCAGCATCAACCACTACCATCTTGCCGGTTTTATCAGCGTATGATATGAGCTTTGAGGCGGCTCTGAGCGTTTGAGCCTTCCGTCCGAGCCCTGAGCCTATCACTAAGCAGTCTGAGCTGTCTATGGCTTTCTTAAGCATTGATATATCATTGAGGTTGAGGCTGTTTCCTGACAACGGCCTTACTATAATGTCTGGAGATACTTTCCTGTTCGGATTCAGGATGCCTCTTGGCACGAATGCAACGGCATATCCTGTTCCTACCCTAAGCGCAGCAAGCAATGAATATGCAGCAGTAGACGCAAGTGCAGGCGCACCGTGAAAATACTCGCAGCCGCCAACTATTACAACCCTTCCATTCTCTCTTTTTGTTGAATAAGCATCTCTTTTGGCGGAAGCAATGTAAAGGTCTTTTTTATCTGCAAAAACATATTTGGCTGAGGGCAAATATTCACCCTGAAAATATCTTTATCGCTTCTGATACTTCTTCTGCTATGCCTTCTATGCACCTGTAGTTCTTTACTTCCTGTTCGTTAACCCAAGCATGATCTGTGAACGACCCGTCCTCAACCTTTACCTCACCAGATTTGTATTTCGCGGCAAACTTAACCAGTATTACCGGGATTTCATCAGGTCTTATGAATGCAACGCTGTTTATGTAGACAAGGCCCTTTTCTATATCTATGCCAGCCTCCTCCATTACCTCTCTATTAAGCAGGTCCTCAACAGCGTTTTCATAATCTAATACATCTCCGTTTATCCTTGTGGGATTGCTTACATCCAGGTCCTTCCACTCAAGCTTGCCTCCTGGAACTGCATATTTCTCCGGATGAACCTTCTCCCTCTTGTCCCTTTTCAGGATAAGGCAGCGTTTATCCCCATCTCTGTATACAATCACGTTGGCAACGAAATAGAAGAGCTTGTCCTTTTTAGCGTTTTCCAAGCTTATTTTACCAGCAACCATGCGTCCCCACTCTTATAATACCTATTACATTGCAGCTCTTTATATTGACTATTGCACCCCCTATAAACGGCCGATAATATGCCGCCTCATAGGTTTAAATATATATCTACCACAATATTACTAGATACCTTTAGTTATCTATCTCTGGAGTATTTTTCTAAATTCTCAGAGTTCTAAGGTGCCCTTATGGCAGAAAGTCCAAAACAAGAACATAGAGGCAAGGCTCAAGCCAGCGGAGCCGCTTCAATAGTCAGAGTCGCAGGACGAGACGTTGACGGATCGCTGAATATAGAACGAGCATTATCAAAAGTCAAGGGCATAGGCAGCAATCTTGCACACAACCTTGCAATTGCAATAGAATCGAAACTGGGAATACAGAAGAGCACATCCATAGCATCGCTTGACGAATCGCAGATAGCTGCAATAGAGGGCGTGATAAAAGACCCTTTAGCAAACGGCTTGCCATGGTATGTGATAAACAGGAACAAGGACGCAGAAACAGGAAAGAACATGCACGTAGTAAGCGGCGATCTAATATTCAATTCAAGACAGGACATATCAAGGGACATTTCATCAAAGACATGGCGCGGCTATAGGCACCAGTACGGCCAAAAAGTGCGCGGCCAGCATACCAGATCAACAGGCAGGACAGGTGTAACTGTAGGTGTTACAAAGAAGGCGATACAGCAGGCTGCGAAGGAATCGAAGACTGCAAAGCCAACAACAGGCCCTGCAAAGGAGGCGGCAAAACCAAAGTGATTAATTGGGAGCACCAAAACGAAATAGGATGAAGTTCGAGAAACCAAAGGAAAGATGGAATCTCGAAAGAATCAAGTCTGACAGGTCTCTCATAAACGAATACGGGCTCAAGAACATGAAAGAGCTTTGGAAAGTGCAATCAGAAGTGAGCAGGATAAGAAGGAACGTAAGAGAACTGCTCTCAGTAGGTACCGGTTCCGAAGACGTAAAAGAACAAATCATAGGAAGGCTGACAAGGCTTGGAATTGCATCATCAGGCACAACCCTTGACAATCTTCTCGACCTTAAGGAGAATGACCTTCTCAACAGAAGGCTGCAAACAGTAATATTCAGAAAGGGACTTGCAAGGACCATCAAGCAGGCAAGGCAATTGACAGTTCATGGATTCATAGCAGTAAATGGCAGAAAGGTAAACAGGCCAGGCTTCCTTGTTGATACTGAAACAGAAAAACTCATAAGCTATTACAAACCGATAGACATCGCACCTCAAACCACGCCTCAAGCAAGCAAGGCGCCGATCGAAGAGGAAAAAGCAGACATTGGCGCACAGGATAGTACCGTACAAAACGCAGACAATAACGCATAAAGGTGTATGAATGGCAAAGAAAGCTCCGGCTAAAAAAACAGCAGCACCACAAGAGACTAAGGAAAAGGCAAAGGAGAAGGAGACTGTTTCATATGAAGCAAAGGCCATGCAGCAGGAGATAATAAGGCCCAAGGCCGAAAGATGGGCTGTCGCTCATGTATATTCATCAAAGAATGACACCATAATAACACTGACTGACCTCAGCGGTGCAGAGACCATTGCTGTAGGAAGCGGTGGCATGATGGTAAATGCTGATTCTCAAGAGGGATCGCCCTATGCTGCAATGCAGGCCGCATACAAAGTCGCAGCGATTGCAAAGGAAAAAGGTATAACAAACGTAAACATAGAGATAAGGGCGCCAGGCGGCCACGGTGCAAAGACTCCGGGAGCAGGTGCACAGGCGGTTGTAAGAGTACTTGCAAGAAGCGGCCTAAGGGTCAACAGGATAGGGGATGTCACGCCGATACCGACAGACACCACAAAGAGGCCCGGCGGAAGAAGGGGCAGAAGGGTATAACCATTTCTAGTTCGAAAAGATTTGCAAAGAAGGTCGAGGATTTCAATTGTGCGAAGTGCGGGTTAAAAGTAAATGGCAGAGGTTACACTGACCATTGTCCTGATTGCCTTTGCAGCAGGCATGTCGACATAAATCCGGGAGACCGAGCTTCCAAATGCGGCGGTCTTATGGAACCTGTAAAAACGATCCACAACAGGAACAGCTTTGTAATAATGTACGAATGCAGGAAATGCAAGGAAAAGAAAAGATTCAATGCAGCAGAAAACGACAACAAAGAAATGCTGTTCGCGTTTCTAGTAAACTAAAATTTAATTAGCAGTTATAAGTTTCCTGAAGTGTCCATAATCCATGTTCTCTCTCAGTTTTGCACCATATGCACCGGCTCTTCCACCTCTGTCAATTACAACTCCATCTAACCTGTCAAAGATTGCCTTCAGCAAAATGCTATCATTGGTCCTTATGCTGATGTGCTTTCCCTTGAATAATATGTAATTTCCATATTCCTTTCTTCTTGCTATCTCAAGCAAAGGGACATAGAACCGTCCTGCGCCGCGCCTGTCTATTACCCTAACCTTCCTTCCAAGTATCTCCAATCTGTCAAAGTCCTTAAAATCGAAATCCCTTACGAATTTTTTGTATTTATCGATCAGTCTCTTATGCTCGGAATCAAGCGAGTCTCTCAATTCCTCTGCAGTCTTAGGAAGGCTCTTATAAAAATTCAAACCTATTCGCAAAGCATACTCTGGATTCTCCTTGGTAATTATTGTCATCATGTCCGTCATAGCATATATCTCCTCCTCTTTCAGAAACTGGTTTGCTATTTTTGACTGAAGGAAATAGTGCGGCGCCCTTACATGCAATTCGCTTAAGCTGCCGTTCTTCATGGCTGTTCTGTAAAGTCCGTCTGCCACCTCTGCTGTTGCTGACAAAAACAAGTCCGCATCCAGCCTCTTGTTTAGCAGCATGTATACGAGTCTGCTTGTAGGTATCTCACCTGACTTCGAGAACGACAGAACATTTGCGACTTCATAATGATTGGTAGGATGATGGTCCACAATCAATCCACTTCCAGAGGTCCACTTATCAAGAACAAGGGTTCCCGGACTGGATTCTACGGTTTTTTCTGCGGATATATTCACCTTAACGCCAGGAAAATGAAATTTGATCTGAACTGCAGAGGATACGCCGTCCCAATCATCGTCGGTCTCCACTTTCTCTATCCTCCTTAGCAGCTTCTGCACTTTTTGATTGCTCAGACCTCTGCTTCTATACAACTCTTTCATTATTACACCATAATCCTGTGCTGAAAATTAAAATATAATCAAGTGCGCAATGCATGTGCAAGTCCATTTGCATTGCTCCACGATGAGCTTCTGCCCCACAAAGCCAAATGAAAAATTACGGGCGTTATCTTTTGTTCTTTGGCCAATTCTATTATCCTTGATTCATGCCTAAGGTATTCGTTATCTTTTGGACCGCTGATGGTTTTGTAATCGCCTATTCTTACATCATATCCTCTGTCCTTCAGGAACCTACATTCCCATATGTCCAGAGGTACGATGTTTTCATATCCTAATTTCAGCATAAAAAGAGATGCACTCTTCAGTCCCAGTCCGGGAGCGCTCTCAGCAAGCCTGTCTCTTAAGCCAAATTCCTGTTTTCTTCCTGTTCTGATATCATCAAGTATTTCAAGATGCAGTTCGGTATTATTCCACCATAAGGAGAATTCCTTTATGAATGTGAACTTCTTCTTGGGCCATCTTATATTTTCCAGATTTCTTCGTAATTCCCTTAAATGCGAATTGACATATGCCGGGTTGTCAAGTCCGTCTCTTACAAGCGTGTTATACGTATTCTCCACAGTAGTCCATCTGTCAGATATCGATAATATGCAATAGACGCCAGAAGAGAACATTGTAGACGGGTTTATCTCCTTTATTTTTTCCTTTTTGTGTATCATATGTGCTGTCTTCAGCTCAGCATCAGAGAAAATCTGTTTTCTCTTTGACTGACTTTTTACTAGTAATGCTGTTGTCATATTTTGCACGCCAATAAGTAGGAATTTGTTTTATACGGCTCTCTACTAATTCCTAAGTATTTTTCCGCCTAATGCCTCTCTTATTACCTCAAGAAGCTTGGGCGAACCGTTATCACTTGCAGTGTCTCCAAATCTGTTGGTACTTGCTATAAATTCAAAAACATCAAATGGCCTACTTACTGTTTCCATTAATCTATTTATGAGCAGCCTGGCAGTTTCTGGATTTGCACCAAATAAAGCGGTGTTTCCATCAATGTCACAGGCCTTTATTAGTTCAGCAACCTCCTCTCTGCCTCCGCTTTTCATTAGCTCCTCCAATAATACTGTCGCTTTTTCAAGTGTAGCTCCAAATAAAAGGGTTTTTCCATCAGAATTCCTTTCCTTTATCAAATTTACTACTGTCATATCCCCTTGTGTTGCCCTCTCATGCTTTATTACGTATCCTGCAATGTTATGGTCTACATCAGCAAGCATCTTATATCTATGAGCAATAGAAGATACTGTTTCGCTTGGAACATTCCTACTAATTTGTTGCATTATACCCCCTAATGAATATCTATATTG
>JBGOTD010000047.1:0-6065 GCA_041476285.1 Candidatus Micrarchaeaceae archaeon | reverse complement strand
CCTCATTCGGCAATGATGTTTTTATTGCAGGAGTTGCTGGAGCCTATCTTCATTCAACTATAGGCGATGCACTTTACAAGGAAAAGGGAAATCATATTCTTGCAAGTGACATTGTTGATCGCATACCAAAAGTCTTGAGGCATTTCGGCAAAAGTCTTTAGAAATCATTACGCCAGGGTTGGGATTTTCCTAACTTTTGATCAAACTTTTCTCAAAAGTTTATTTGAACCCAAAAGGCCTTGCGGCCACGCGCTTGCGGGATGAATTTCCAGGCGCGCGCGTTACCGGATTCCGCCACCCTGGCATAGATAGGGATTTGATTTTACCATATTTAGACTTAAGCTTTTATTGTTGCGGGCCCGGGGGGAATTTCATAAACTTTTAATGTTTACTTTGAACCCCCGACTTAAAGGTTAAAAGCCTTCCACTCTGGCCAGGCTGAGTTACGGGCCCTTAGGATATGAAATGAGCATTTACCTATAAAAAACATACGCTCATTGTATTTATTATTTGGCTGTAGTGCGTTCCGTGGACCAGGCAGCAGAATAAGTTAGAAAATTAATATATACCTGATTAATCAATTATATTCAAGTGATGAGATGATCAGGATAGGGGAAAAGATAAAGGACTTTGAAGTAGAGGCCCTGATTAATGATGATATCAAAAAGATTAGGATATATGACTACCTTGGCAAATGGATCGTAATGATATTCTATCCTGCAGATTTCTCTTTTGTCTGCCCTACCGAGCTGGAGGATGCCGCAAAGCATTATGATGAATTCAAGCAGCTTGGTGCAGAGGTGTTGAGCATAAGCACAGACACGGCATATGCACATAAGGCGTGGCATGATACCTCCCCGGCAATTAGCAGCATTAGATACCCTATGGTTGCAGATCCTGCGGCAAAGCTCTGCAAAGAATTTGGCACATACATAGAAGATGAGGGATTGTCCTTGAAAGGCACATTCATAAAAGATGAGGGATTGTCCTTGAGAGGCACATTCATAATAGATCCTGACGGAATAGTAAAAACAATAGAGATACATGATAACGGCATTGGCAGAAACATATCCGAGACCGTAAGAAAACTAAAAGCTGCAGTCCATGTTAGGGAGTTTCCCGGTGAGGCCTGTCCTGTAAACTGGGAGCCTGGAAAGAAAACGCTGAAGCCTGGTGCGGATCTTGTAGGAAAGCTGTAGGACCACTACGCATCTGTCGGAAATAGCGGCCTAAACCTTAAAATTTGAGAAGTCTTATATATTTGATTCGACATAATATCAAATAACTACAATAGATAGAACCGTAAGGCTTTTTGAAGTCGTCATTTAGACCCTGCAAGTTAAGCTACAGTAGTTCCAATAATATGGTGAATATGTATGATTACTGACAGGAATAAAGTTTATACAGAACATAAAGAGCCGCAGGTCGGATTAAAAAATATTCTTCGTAAGACGGCAATGAGCACTCTGATTGTAGGGGGCTGCCTGCTTATCAATCCAGTATATCCGGAAAAAACAAATATGCCATCAATAGATGAACTGACGTATGCAGATAGACTGGAACGGTTAAGAGACGCTTCAAAGTTGTCTGACAGGCTGATTGGTTTATCACCCTACAAACATTACATCGATACAAGATACATGAATGTCCCGTTTCTAATCAAGGTGTCGGACGAATCTGAATGGGCCTCGAAGCAGTTGAACATTCCCAAGGAATTTATCATGGCACAGTGGCTTATGGAAAGTGGCAGATTGCAGCCTTCCGGGTTCGGCTACGTGAGCAAGAACAACCTTGCCGGAATAAAGAGAGGGAATGACCCTATGGAATTCGAAGACCTGCACGGATTTGCATCGTCTTATGTTTCCATATTGCAGAAAGGGGGCATACGCGATACAAAAAACTTCTGGAAGATAGTAAAATCCCTTCGCAAAAGGAATTACTTCGCTAATGAAAGCCCGCTTCACTATGGCACTAAGGTTTTAAGCGTATTGAGGTTGCTCAGCCATGTAAATGACAAGTATGGAAGTTACTATAAAGAGTCATTAGACGGGCTGCACGGTTTTGCAAAGGACAAGAAGGCACTCTATGCATTAAGGCACTAGTAGAGGCATACAATCTACTTGCCCTGCATTCTGCTAAATGCAATGTCTGCAACTATTATCAGTCCTATCGTCACTCCCAAAACGATCCCCATGTCAAGATATATCGGATAGCTATGTATTCCTATAAGCGCTCCTCTCAATCCATCTACACCATAGCGCAGCGGATCTATCGCAGATATAATCTTCATCCAAATTGGTGCATTGGTAAGCGGAAAAAGAGCTCCTGAAAGGAAGAAGACTGGAAGAACAAGAAAATTCATCAATACCTGAAATCCTTCTATGTTGTTGATATATGCAGCTATCACCAATCCCAATGATACAAAGATAGAGGATATAAGCGCCATTAGCACTATGGATTCTATCACCCCGAGTATTGTGATGTCGCCAAATGGTATAACGCCGACTATCACCACGACAACAAGTATGGTAATTCCTGTTATCAGCGATACCGTTGCGCTTCCGGCAACTTTACCCACTACTATACCGAATCTAGATACAGGGGCTACAAGTATTTCCTTTAGAAACCCGAACTGCTTGTCCCATATTACGTTTATTCCGGCAAAAATGGATGAAAACAGTATTGTCATGCCTATTATTCCAGGAGCCATGAACGTAACGTATGATACGCCGTTCGCCAATGCAAATGCCGAACCGAAGCCTACACCGACTATCGCAAGCCATATCAGGGGCTGGCCGCCGGTGCCTATGAGCCTGGACTTGGATTTTGTGAATCTTATCAGCTCCCTAAGCCATAATGTGTATATAGTTTCAAGAATTCCTGCCATGGTTATCTTCTTCCCTTGTATGCATTTTTCAGCTGCTGGGCCTCGCTTGCGTTTTCATCCCTTATCTCCTTGCCTGTGAGGCTTATGAAAACATCCTCTAGCGTTGGCCTTTTCAGTGTGGTATATTCTATTTCTATTTTTGCATCCTTTGCCGCTTCAATTATTCTTGGTATTGCCTCGCTGCCGTTCTTTGTGGTTATTTCTATGCTTCCGTTATACTCCTTTACAGAATTCACGTATTTGCTTCGCTTTATCAGGGCCATTAGCTCCTTCGGCTTCTTTGTGCCTACCCTTATTATGTCGCCGTCCAAGGAGTCCTTTAATTTTTCAGAGGTATCTAGTTTTATTATCTTGCCGTGGTCTATTATTGCAATCCTATCGCAAAGTGCGTCGGCCTCTTCCATGTAATGGGTCGTTAGTATTATCGTTATTTTCTCCTTTTCATTCAGATGCAGTATATAATTCCATATTTTTCTCCTTGTCTGCGGGTCGAGCCCTATGGTCGGCTCATCAAGGAAAAGGACTTTGGGATTGTGTATGAATCCTCTTGCTATCTCAAGTCGCCTTTTCATGCCTCCGGAATAAGTCTTTACCTGATTGTCTGCCTTGTCTTCCAATTCAACAAGGTTAAGCACCTTTTTTATTATCGTTTTCTTTTCGTCGCCTTTGACCCCGTACAGTCTTGCATGAAAATCAAGGTTCTCCCTCCCAGTAAGCTCATCATCAAGGCTTGGATCCTGGAATACAATTCCTATAACGCTTCTTACATTGTCTTTTTCCTTTGTAACGTCCTTCCCATAAACAGATGCAGAACCTGAAGTAAGGCTGATTATGGTCGATAATATAGATATCGTAGTAGTCTTGCCTGCGCCGTTTGGCCCAAGAAGACCAAATATCTCGCCCTCTTTTACTTTAAAGGATACCCTGTCCACAGCAGTAAATTTGCCGAATCTCTTCACAAGGTTGTTAACAATTATAGAATTTTCCTTTGAGTTGTTCATCGTACATCATTCAAAAGCATTCAGAGTAGCATTTGTATTAGCTATTATTTACTGGTTAAATTAATATACTGCAATGTTTTACGGGGCGCTGATGAGGTGCTGCGGGATTGCGATGATACCTGTCATGCCTGAAAGTCCGCTTGCCAGGAGAAGTAATATGCAGAATATTACAAGTAGGACAAACCAGCTGATTTTGATGCCCCTTTGCAAACCTGGAAGTCTGTCTGCCATAAGCGATATTGGATATGAAAATATTCCTGCAAGGCCATAGAATAGATACATTGCAAGCAATGCAAGCGGCTCTTTTGTCAGACCTGTCGTATAGCCGAGTACCCCATAGACTATGACCATCATGCCTACCATCAAGCCAAGGAAACCAGTGTATTCGAGTTTTGCACCATATTTTATTGAAATCGAAAATGCAAGTAGAAGAAAGCCGAAAGATATCAAAGGATCATAGAACAGCATGTTGTAGCTACCTGGCAAGGGCCATGTAAACTGCCCCCAAATGCCTGTTAAGAATAGGAACATACCGATAACAGCCAGAGGTATGCTTGCACTTTTAAGATCTTCGGAAAAGTTCTTCCTGTTTTTCCTATAAGCAAGGTAAATCGAACACGTAGTGTAGAGCAACATGAATCCTGCAAAGCTAACCGCAAAAAGCGAGTATGCAAGATTATCTATAAATACCATCAAGAAATCTACAAAATTATATTATTTATAAGTATTGATTGTGCGACTCATCAAGCGGACAGGTACTTAAAAGCCTAACAAAACAACAAGATTAATAAATGAAGGGGAGATAACTTATATCTCACAGTGCTGATTTTATGAAAACCAGAACGATCGTGTATGCCTTAATAGTTGCTTTAGTGGCAGTCGGACTTGTATTTGTAGGCTTAAAGCACAATACCACAGTTTTCAGCCAAAATAGCCCTAACCACACAAGCACCATAAATCCAACAAATACCAGTCAAACAAATTCAAGCCAAAATAACACTTCAAATAGCAATTCGTCAGTATTGTTTGCAGATACGCAATACGCACCTTATTCTTATCTTATATCATCCAGTCCATTGTCACAAGATGCACAAGCTGCGCTTACAGGTTATAATCTTTCCATTACAGATTTGGCAAACGGCACAAGAAGCGTGGCCTTATATGTAAATGGTACGACAAGAGGAGGCACATTCAATTTGGCTAAAGATTATAAATTATACATCATAGAAACATCGTTTGGCGACGACAGCTTTGGGCATGACTCCTCGCTTGCAGATGACGCTTTTGCAATAGTTGATTCTAGCGGTCATCTGGTCAACATGTTTGCGGTATAAAACTTATGATAAGATGAAAATACTGAACCAAACAGTAGGAACTATGTATATTTGGGCAGTAGTTCTTCTATCTGCACTTGCAGCAATTTCAAGCTACACTTTGCACGTATTCCCGTTCTCCCTGCTTTTTGCAGTAGCATTGGCAATAGTCACAGAGGTCTGCATTACAAAATTCTATCTAAAAAGAAAGCTGAGCATACCATTTTCAGCAATAATCACAGGACTTATAATAGGATCCATAGCTCTGCAAAGTTCCTCTTTCCTTCTGATCGCAGTCGCAGTGATAATAGGGATATTGTCGAAGTTCTTTATCAAGATAAAAAGCGTGAATGTCTTCAACCCTGCAGCAATAGGATTGCTGGTAGCTCTGACTGTTTTTGCCTCTGGTGATGTGTGGTGGGCGGCAAGCAATTACACAATTTATGGATTGACTTTTTCACTTGTTCCAATATTGATAATAGCCGCCTACAATGCCCGCAGGCTTACCACTTCATTCTCTTTTATCGTGGTATTCTTTTTGATAAGCATAGCAATAGGACATATCCATCAATTTTCCGTAAATGCATTGGATACGTTATTATTCAGTACAAACTACTATTTTGCATTCGTAATGCTTGCAGAACCCAGGACATCTCCGATCAAAAGTGTTGCGCAAGCCGCATATGGCAGCTCAATGGCGGTTGTTTATGCCGCTTTTGCGTTTTATGGAGTTCCGCACCCATTTTTAGTTGCCCTGCTAGTCGGTAATGTCGCTTATGCGATATATAGAAGTAGATAATAGCATTTACATATCGGAATTATTGATAATTATTTAGAAGCTTGTAAAATATTCTGGTCCTTTCT
>JBGOTD010000046.1:0-6197 GCA_041476285.1 Candidatus Micrarchaeaceae archaeon | reverse complement strand
CATCGTCTGCCTCTCCTTCGGCGCCATTGAGATTATGGTCTCAACGTCCTCTATGAATCCCATGTCAAGCATTAGGTCAGCCTCGTCAAGCACAAGGAACTTTGCCCTGTTGAGCTTGAGTGCGCCCCTGTCTAAAAGATCAAGTATTCTTCCAGGTGTTCCTATGACTATGTCAGCACCGTGGTTTAGGCTCTGCATCTGCATGTTTATCGATGCACCTCCGTACACTACGGCAGTCCTTAAGCCGCTCCTCTGAGTGAGCCTTTGAGCTACTGAGCTTACCTGCACTGCAAGTTCCCTTGTTGGCAATATTACCAATGCCTGCGGGTAGCCCTTTGGACTTATATTCTGCACTATTGGTACCAGAAAAGCGCCAGTCTTGCCGCTTCCTGTCTTTGATCTTACTATCAAGTCTTTGTGCTCCAGCAATACCGGTATGGCTTGCTCCTGAACTTCAGTCATGTCTTTGAAGTTCATTGTTTTCAATGCCTCAAGCAATTCATGCTTGAGATTCAGTTCTTTAAATTCCTTCATTTTTTCGCCTTAAGAATAGAAAAATAGAATTGTCATTCCTTCATCTTGTAATTACTAGAATAAGCATATGTCCTATAATTCTAATTTGTTTGAGTAACTATTGGTGTATATCATATATTAAGGTTTTGATTGCTGGGACTTTGTATAAATAAACCGACTATTTATACAAACTGAGGACTTATTATACAGATTTCGATTATTTATACAAAGCCGATTGCTGGCCGAACGGTCAAGCAGGCACGAGTATTAAGGTCCTGAAAAAGGAAGTGCTGATAAAAGCTACTACTCCAAAACGGGAAAAGGCAAAAGTCTGAAAGTTATTACACGAAGTCATCTAATTATATATTGAATTATGATTTGACGCAAAGGCCCATAATTTACGTCTTGTGACGAACCCATACCATAGCTTTAAAACAAGTTCAGACGTTTATTACTACGGTGTCAATGTGGACATAAAAACTGTAGAATTGTACTTCAAGAAGGAGCACGACGGGATTGGATTGCTTGATATTACCCGTCAGGTAGAGCACTCCATAGTAGACTCCAAGATGAACAGCGGTATAGCGACAATACACAGCGAAAACCCGAATGTGTGTATAACAACGATGGAATTCGAACCAGGTACCATAAAGGACGTTACCGATGCTTTTGAGAGGTTTGCACCATCCAACGGCCAGAAAAAAGGCAGCAGGAGCAACGAGATTGCTGATGTAAGGCCGGCGCTTGTAGGTCCGGGTATAACAATACCGTTCAGGGACAACAGGATAATGATAGGCAAGTGGCAGGAAATAGTCATGATAGACTTTGACGGAACGGAGAACAAAAAGAAAATAGTAGTCCAGATAATTGGAGAATAAAGATTGATTTCATGACCGTAAGAACAATAGAACTATATTTCGAGAAGCCAGTCGAGGATTTGTATATCTTGGACATAACTCCGAATGTTGAGAAATCAATAAAGGAGTCGCACATAAGGAACGGCCTGGCAACAGTGTTCATAGGGTGTTCCACAGCAAGCATAAGCACGATGAAGCATGAGCCAAGAAGCATAAAGGAGATGCAGGACATACTAGAAAAATTAGCACCAACAGATGCTGATTACGAACACCACAAAACATGCGGGGACATGTACGGCACAGGGGGCGACACCAATGGTTTTAGCCATGTAAGATCAGCAATAATAGGACCGAGCATCACACTGCCATTGAAGGACGGCAGATTGATGATGGACAGGGACCAGGACATAGTGCTGATGGACTTCGACCACATAAAAAGGAAGAGAAAGGTAATAGTACAGTTAATGGGAGAATGAGTTGGCTATTGAAAAAGTGCTGCTGATCCGCCCAAGGGGATTTTGCGCTGGGGTGGACAGAGCAATCAACACCGTAGAAGAGGCACTAAGGATATTCGGAGCGCCGATTTATGTAAAGCACGAGATAGTCCACAACAAGACCGTGTGCGATGAATTGAGGGCGAAGGGCGCAATATTCGTTGAGGAAGTCTCAGAGATACCTGAAGGGAGCATATGCATATTCTCAGCTCACGGAATCGCCCCAGAGGTAAGGGAACAGGCAAAGGCAAGAAAATTGTCAGCGATAGACGCGACATGCCCGCTTGTTACAAAGATACACATAGAAGTGGAGAGATTTGCAAGAGACGGCAAGGAGATAATATACATAGGCCACAGGGGACATCCTGAGGCTGTCGGCGTCATGGGAATAAGGCCGGACATAACGCAGATAGTTGAAACTCCGGAAGAGGCAGAACGCGCAAACGTGAAGAACCCGGAGAATTTAGTTTACCTTACACAAACAACACTGTCTGTAGATGAATGCAAGGAGGTAATATCTGCACTGAAGAAAAGATTTCCAGCAATAAAGGCACCGCCATCAGACGACATATGCTATGCAACTACAAACAGGCAGGCAGCAATAAAGCAGGCTGCAAAGAAATGCGACATAATACTTGTTGTTGGAAGCAAGAACTCATCAAACTCAAACAGACTGGTAGACACCGTACGAATGTTGGGTGTTGATGCCTATCTGATAGACAACATGGACGAGATAAAAACAGAATGGCTAAACGGAAAGAAGATACTCGGAATATCTGCCGGCGCAAGCGCACCGGAGCACATAGTGCAGGAAATGGCATCACATTTCAAGGCGAATGGCGCGCAGATAGAAAATCTGGATGTAATAAACGAGAACATGAAATTCACAATGCCATACGAACTTTACAGGGTAGAAAAAAATAAGTGATTGAATTGATATTGCAAATGTCAAAGGGTTCAAACTGGGCTCCAAGAAGGAAGAGCCTGCAGGTGAGAGTAAGAGACATCTACATAGGTTCTGATTATCCTGTTGCTGTACAGAGCATGACGAATACCGATACCAGCGAGATAAATGCAACTGTAGCACAGATAATAGAACTACACAAGGCAGGGTCAGAGCTTGTTAGATTCACAGTCCAAAATGTCAAGATGGCAAGGGCAGTGAAGACCATCAGGAAGGCGCTTGACGACCTTGGATACAACATACCGCTGATAGGCGACTTCCATTACAACGGCCATCAATTGCTGAAGGAGGTTCCCGAGTGTGCTGATGCGCTTGACAAGTATAGGATAAATCCCGGAAATGTAGGATTCGGGGAAAAGCATGATGACAACTTCAAGGCAATACTTGATGTTGCGAAGGATTACGAAAAGCCCGTAAGAATCGGAGTAAACTGGGGATCTCTTGACCAGATAGTACTCACGAAGCTTATGGACGACAATTCAAGAAGCAAGACTCCGAAGAATGCCGAAGACATAACTGTAGATGCAGTAGTGGAAAGCGCGGTGCAATCAGTAAAAAAGGCAATTGAATACGGGGTTGAACCAAACAAAATAATAGTAAGCACAAAGATATCGGAGGTGCCACAGATGGTCCGGGCATATCAGATGCTTGCCGAAAAGATAGAACAACCATTACATGTTGGCCTTACTGAAGCAGGACTAGGAAGTAAGGGCATTGCAGCATCTGCTGCAGCATTATCATTGCTATTAACTCAAGGGATAGGCGATACAATAAGGGTATCATTGACTCCATTGCCGAACTCAAGTAGAACGGAAGAGGTAACTGCATGCAGACATATACTACAATCATTGGACATAAGGCATTTCTCACCGTTGGTGTCAAGCTGCCCAGGATGTGGAAGAACAACATCAACAGTATTCCAAGAAATGGCGCAGGACCTCACCGGATATTTGCAGGAACACATGTCTGAATGGAAAAGTGCGGGCTATTCCGGAGTAGAGGAAATGAAAGTCGCGGTTATGGGCTGCGTAGTCAACGGACCCGGAGAAAGCAAAAGGGCGAACATAGGAATATCACTGCCAGGAACAGGGGAAAACCCATCATGCCTGATTTACGAGGACGGAAAACAGGTCGCATCTGTAAAAGCATCAGACGCTCCAAAGGAATTCAAGGTGCACCTTGAGCAGTATGTCAAGACACACTATTCGAAAAAAGAAGCAAAAGCAGTAAACTGATTATATCTTGCAAAATGCAAGCCCAAAATAATTAAAGGGCAAAACTTTCTTATTAACTGTTGCAAGTGCATTATTTGTGGTACTTGCCATTGTTTATCAGGCACTGGCTTGTAGTGCTGTTAAACGTGTATCCTGTTGGACATACGCTTGCACTTATTGTCTGACAAAGATAGTTTATCGGGGAATTTGGCGAGTTTGGAAGACATGCCGAAGAGAGTGTCTGAGGTTGGCATGTTTTTGCCGTAGCGTTATAATAATAAAATATCGGACAGGTTTTCTGCGCAGATGACTGTGACACAGCTGCTGCATTTATGGCAGCAGAGGCTGCAAATAATGCTACAAATAGCAACGCAAACGAAGCTAACAGTACATTTCTTATTTTCATATTTTCACCTTTTGTTCTATTTTAACACAAAAATATATAAATACATGTTTCATTCCTCTGCCTTCTTTACGTCATGTCCGCCAAACTCATGCCTCAATGCAGCAAGCATTCGGTTGCCGAAATGTATCTTTGATCGCGATCTGAACCTTTCGTACAACGATTGGGATATAACTGAAAAAGGAACATCATGGTCTATTGCTGCCTGTATTGACCAGCGACCCTCTCCGGTATCCTCAACATAAGGCTCTATTGCTGAAAGATGACGATCCTTTTTCAAGGCCCTTGTTGCAAGCTCTATAAGATAGCCGCGCACTACGGAGCCATTGTTCCAGAGGTCGCATATTGCTGCAAGGTTAAGATCCTTGTAAGGACCGACCTCTATGAGCTCAAGCCCCTCGGCAATAGCCTGCATCATACCATATTCTATTGCATTATGCACCATCTTTACAAAATGTCCCGAGCCAGCGTCGCCTATGTATAAGTAACCGTTCTTTACGCTTACATCCCTAAACAGCTGCTCAACCTCCTTACAAGCATCAGCATCGCCGCCTACCATTGTTGACAATCCGTTCAATGCGCCAGAAGGTCCGCCACTGCAACCGGCATCAAGCATCTTTATCCCTTTGCTGGTCAGCAATTCACACATCTTTACTGAGTCCTTATAATGGGAATTTGAACCGTCTATTACAATGTCGTCCTTGTTCAGTTTGTCAGCCAACTGGTTTATCATGTTTATAGTAGGTTCACCGGCAGTCAGCATTACCCAAACTATGCGCTTCGGCTTCAGCTTGCCCACAAGCTCATCTACAGAATAAGCCTTTGTTGCACCTTTGGAACCAACTTCTTCAAGCGGACCCGGCGAACGGTTGTATGCAACTACCCTGTAACCATTGCGCATCAAGTTCTGGGCAAGATTCTTGCCCATCTTCCCTAGACCAATTAGACCTATCTCTTTTTCCATAGAACCCACAGAATTATAGACATATATCAATTGGTATTTATATTCATATAAGCCATATATTTAAAAATTAATCAAATGCGGTACATATGAATGCTGACATAATCATTACAGGTGCAAGCGGCTATGTTGGCGCAAGATTATATCTTGACCTTTCGAAAGACTTCAGGGTTCTGGGAACATACAAGACCAAGCAGTTGTCTGAGGAATTCGAAAAACTTGATATCACCAACAGCGGCGATGTAAATGATTTGGTGAAGTCATGCAAGCCGAATGTCATAATACATGCAGCAGCAAATGCAAGTTCCAAATCATGCGAATCAGATTCTATGAGCGCGATTGAAGCCTTGTTTATATAGTACAATTCTGTCCGTAAAGTCTTAAATCTGTTCGTAAAGTCCGCTAATCCAAAAATTAGCTCTAATTCTATTAACCTTACTTTCGAGTTAGGATAGGCGATTTTATGGTAGAGACACCGAAAGTGGACAAATATATGAGATTGAAGGCTATAATTGCAAAAAGAGCCTTTAGGGAGCTATATCAGCAACATAAGCTATGGCTAAAGGCCTACAAGCACGCAGATGTTGCTAATATAGAGAAATTGGCTCAAGCTAGGGATGCTAAGGCTGAGAAGGCATTAAAGGCTTATAGAGACGCAGACACGTTCTTTAAGGGAATGGTAGGATTGTGGACTGTAGATAAGTAGCTAAAAGCATAGAAATAAAGTCATTTTTGACGTTTTACATTCTTCATTGCATATTTCTTTAAGAAAGTCTTAGTTATCTGTAGAT
>JBGOTD010000045.1:0-6602 GCA_041476285.1 Candidatus Micrarchaeaceae archaeon | reverse complement strand
TTTTTTATTATTGTTAAATCATACACGCCGCCACGCCATTTTATGGATTTCATAATGCTGGAATTAAGTATGTTGTACAGGTACAGGAAATCCATCATGAAGTATATGACAAGCATGTAAGAATGGCCAGACCTGCGGTAAAGTTTGAAAGCACCAACAACAAAAGGCAGCAGCAGTATTGCAAACAGGACATTGACAAAGACCGCAAGCGCCAGGCCCGAAAGCAGTAGAAGGATCGACAGCGGATAGAATAGTATTCCATAATAGAAGACCTTTCTGCTTCCTGAAACCGAAAATGCTGTCTGCCTATTGGACCATTCTATGAATTGGTCGAATCGGTCATCGGATCTGACTATGGGATTTGCCTCGGGCACATATGCAATACCCAGTCCCTTGCCTTTAGCTATCCTTGTAAGTGCTATGTCATCAGATATGGAGCCTGCGAAATATTCAAAGTCATCGCCAGAAAGAAGACTCTTGCGAAATGCAAGACTGCCTCCCCAACCGAAACGGGTAGCACGGTTTTCCATAAGGCCCTGCCCTACAAAACCCCATGCGTTCTTTACCTTTGCCCAGAAACCGCCAACCGGTTCAAAAATCGGAAATGCGGTGGAAATGCCTATGCTTTTTTCAGCAAGCGGTGCAACAAGCAGCTTAAGCCAGTCTTTGCCTACAAGTACATCAGAATCAAGTATGACATAAGCATCGTAATGTATGAACCTCTCTAAAGCGCTTGCGAGTGCCCTTACCTTGCCACTGCAGTGTTTGAACTTAAAATCAGCAATCATGAACTTTGTACCAGTCTTCTTTATCGAAACAAGTGCGCTATCATTTTTTGAATCAACAACAGTAACCACATCGTAATTCCTGTAGCTCTGTTTTTTAGCGGCACGCAGATTTTCATCAAGGTCGATGTCCTTTCCTTTGCATGGTATCATCACAAGAACATGCGGCATGTAATTTTTCCTAGTTGTATATGTAATCCTTTTTCTTGGCAGTATGGCATTCGATAGCAGGAAAAGGGCTATCAACATCAGGAATGCCGTATAAACTTGGATATAAATCCCATACATCTACAACACCACAACGAAACTACAAAATCAGTAACATAAATTTATCATCATTTAAAGGTTGCAAAGATTAATATATCTAAATCGAACCTTATCTATACGTGATAAAGTGCCAGTTGCCACCATTGAACGAACGGGAGTTGTAAAAAGAGAACTAAGCAATGAATTAATAGAAGCCGCTATAAGGGGCACTCCAAACGAAATAGAATTTTTAATATTAAAGCATGGCATAGACCCCAACACTACGGATAAGAAGGGCAACACAGGCTTTAAGATATCTGTTCAAATAGGCAGCATTCAAAAGATGAAAACATTTCTGCGACTTGGTGCCGACCCTGATAAGAAGAACAACGCAGGGGAGTCGCCCGCACACATTGCTGTTTTCCACAACGACATGAAAGTGCTTTTGGCGATGATTGATAAAGTTAACATATTGGTAATGAATAAAAAGAGGGAGACGTTAGTATATACTGCTGCGGAATGCGACTGCCTTGAAATTATGGATCTGCTTCTAAAGGAGGCAAGGTACATCAACAGGCGCTCATATTTCTTTTTGTTAAATCAACCCAACATCGCAGGACTATACCCTTTGGACATAGCTGTGCAGAATGACAACGGGATGTATGTCATGCCACGATTGGTAAGGCTTAAGGCAAAATGCAGCGATAAGACCAGAAATGCGATAGAAGGAATGCTATATACTGTAAATAACGGAAGCACCGAGTTTGTCGGAAGCAGACACAGCGACAGGCAACTAAGGCTGCCCTTTTAATGTAATGTCAGGACGATATAAATGTATAAGCTTGACGAGGTTATCATGAGACAGATGCATTTGCCGCAAAGGAGTGTGAATCATGATAGTCTTAAAACGATTTTAAGGGAGGAGTCCGGCTTTGGACGCGGGGTATCTCAATTTCTAGGCAAGGCGCACGCTGCAGCAATTTTTGGCGACCTTAAGACGCTGTCGGAAATGCCTGCATCGGAAAGATCTCTTTTCCAAAGCGACAATGTATTCGGATGGAATGTATATCATTGGGCCGCCATCTGCAAGAGGAAAGAGGTAATCAGCAAATTAAAACAAAAGTTCAATGGCGTAATGCCCGAGAACATGATTAACGCCACTGACAAGATGGGGAACTCGCCGATGGACTACGCGTCTAGGATACAAAACCAGGACAAAAGGGCAGGCGTATTCAATCGTATAAGAACCGGAGATAAATTCGTTGACAGAATAGTGAACGGGGGCACTGAAAAGATAAATCCCTCAGAATTGGGTATGTACACAAACCCAAGAGGTGCATTCGGCCTTATGCCGCTGCACTGGTCTATCATACTTCATGACAAGGAACTCTTCTCATTTTTACTCACAAGATACATCCTGCAAAAAAATACCGCTGTTGATATAACGCGTTGGACGCCACTCCATCTTGCATCGCTAGTGGACAGGCCTTCTGCTTCGAACGAAGAGCCTATGGCAACTATGTTGCTGAAAAACGGCGCAAGGCCAGAATTAAAAGACATATTTGGCAAAACACATATTGATTATTGTCTGGCACACATTACCATGTCCAAAAGCCTGTAATTAGATCATAATGGATTGAAGCCTTCTGTTTATCTCTACTGTGGTCTTCTTTGATATGGTTTTGGTTTTATTATTAATTTTCATTTCATCAAGCTTTACGAAATACCAGCCCATGCTGTTCATGCGCCACGCGATGAAAGTCTCCATGCCCGTGTTCTTTTGCCATTGTACAAGCCCCTCAAAACGATCGTTTTCAATCGATAAGCTGTCGCGATCCCAAGCCTTGCATTCGAATGCAAGCCCCTTGCTGTTCTTTACTGCTACAAGATCTGGGCTCAGGGTATTTATCCCGCTGCCGGCTGACCTAATGACAGAGTAGCCGTTTGTATGCAGGTCGTTCAGCAATTCACGTTCGCTTCTTGCGCCCTTTGAATACCTGGTCACCGAATCACAATACAATACTCATGTAAAACTTTAATACATACTCTTTATTAAAATAAAACATTCAATTATGAAACGAGAAATAGGGATTTGGTGTTTGACAACCTAATCAACGGAATAAAAAACGGATTCAGAGTGGCAAATGCAACAAGGAGGGTAGTATTCAATGACAAGCAGCTGTTTTTGTATCCCGTTATTGCGGTAATAATCGCAGCAATTGCAGCTGTAATAATACTCGGCAGCGTATTAGGATTCCTGGTAATCGGGCATCTGCAGAACCTGAACCGCACTGTAATCATTATATCATTAGTAATAGCGTTCATCTTCCTGTATTTTGTTGTATTCTTTACAAGTACATATCTTACAATGGCCATGCTTATCGCATTCAGGGAATACACAAACGGCAAAAGAATAAGCATAAGCGAGGCATTGGGAAGGACATCGCAATATGCAAAACTAATACTGGAGTGGGCGATATTCTACACGATAGTCGCAACACTTATACACATAATAGAGGGCGCGATAAGGGGTGCGTTATCAAGATACGGCTTCTCAGGCAACATAATAAGTAGCATGATAACCGGCGGACTAAACCTCGGATTTGCAATCGCTGTTGCATTCTCGCTGCCTGTTATACTCGACGAGAAGAAGGGCCCGATAGAAACGATAAAACTGAGCACGAGCTTCATAATGAAGAACTTCGGAGATACATTTGGAGGGCTGCTGTTCTCAGAAATATTTCAGATTGTATTTGTGCTGATGGGGCTCGGCCTGATATTCATTGGCATTCTTCCGTATCTGCTTGGTGCTGGTGCAAGTTCAGGACTTGTTGCAGTTAGCATTGTACTTGTAGTATTGGGTGTATTGTCAATAATTGTTGGCAGCCTGCTAAGGTATGTGCTCTTCAACTGCTTCAAGTTGATAGTATATGATTACAAGACAAAGAAGAAACTCCCAAAGGGATTTGATGCAAAGCTGATAGACGGCAGCATAAAAAAGAGGAACAAGCCTTCAAACAAAAGGCCTTTCGGCGTCCTGCCTGTCGAATTGGGAAGCCAGCAGGGCAACATATGATTATTTGGCAAGGAATTTCTGGCCTATTTCTGTATCGGTTCCAGCTCTCATACCCCTGTTCATCCTGTCCTTTATCTTCAGTACCGTGTCCCTCATGCGCCTCTCCTTCAGCCTTGATATGAACAGATAGGTTTCATCCTTCGTGTTCTTTGTTACAAGTATCATTATCTTTCCGAACTTTATCCTGCCAGCCCTTCCCTTTCTCTGTATGTTGCGTATCTCGTTGGGTATCGGTTCATAAAAGACAACCGTATCGACGCTAGGTATGTCAAGCCCTTCCTCCCCTATCGATGTCGCAACAAGCACCCTGAATTCGTTCTTTCTAAATGCGTTTATCGTTTCCTGCTGTTGTGCCTGCGTGACACCACTGCGTTTTCCCACAAATTCCCTTGCGGTTATCCCGTTCTCGTTGAGCATTGATGTAAGGCGGTTGGTTGTTGAGCGGAACTGGGCGAATATTATGACGCTTTCGTTGTTTAATTCGTTCTTCAGTAAATCAACTATCCTGAACATCTTCGGATGCTCCTCCTTTTTCTCTATCGCATCCTTTGCTGTCTTTGTGGCGGATATCACGGATTTGTTAGATAATATGCTGTTCACGGCCCTGCTTTTCTTCTCGCGGTTCGCAAGCGAGTCCATATAGCTTACAAATGGATACAACCCCTCAGTGCTTGCAAGATCATAAGCATGGGCGAGATTCAGCACATACACATAGTTGAATATTCCCATGAACCTGTAGTTGCGCGCCTCTATCTTTCTTATCGCATCGCCTATCTGGAGAAGCCTGCCCTTAGGCATGTTCTGGAAGTCATTGAAAGGGCTAAGACCGTGCGAGTAAAGGTTGGAGAGGTGTAAGTCTATTACGGGCTTTAGATCCGCAAGTACTGCATCTATCGTTTTGCCCTTGTCAACTGTTATTATTGTTGTTTCCTTTCGCATGACATATGGCTCAACATCAGGATCGGTGCTTATCCTTATCTCTATGCTCTCAATTCCTAGCGTTTCTATAAGCGTGTTTATCTTTTTCCTGTCGCTTCCCGGGCTTGCCGTAAGCCCTATGAGCTGGGCGCCGCGCAGCTTTGATTCCTCTGATATGTAAGTGTAGGCGTATCTTCCCACTGCCCTGTGGCATTCATCGAATATTACAACACCGAAATCCTCCAGGGATACCCTTCCGCGCTTGAGATCGTTGGCAAACGTCTGCGGGGTTGCGACTATCACCTTTGCATTTGCCTCAAGGTCATGTCTTTTGGATGCGGCCAGGCTTCCTGTAAGGAGCAGTATGTGATCTTTGTCCACATTCAGAAGTTTTATCAACGAATCGTAATGCTGCTCTCCAAGTGGCTTGGTTGGCGCAAGCAAAAGCGCCTTTTTCCCATTGTGCAGCGCGCTTGCCATTGCAAACACCGCAATAAGCGTCTTGCCAAGTCCTGTAGGCAGTATAACAAGGGTATTTCTCCCAGAATATATGCTTTTGGCTATGTTTATCTGGTAAGACCTTGGCTCCACGAGAGTTGTATTTACAAGCCTGTCATAAGGGGCAAGTTCATTCCACGAAAAATCCATAATAACTAATTTGTAGGCGGGATTTATATTCTGTATACTCTTATATATTTATCATTCAAAATGTTAAATTGCGCCGCAGTAACTCAACCCGGGAGAGTGTTCGCCTGAAGACAAACTTTAATGAAGTTTGATCAAGCAGAAAGCGAACTGTTGCTGGTTCAAATCCGGCCTGCGGCAAAAATTAAACTAGATATGGGTATTCAAAAGAAAATGCAATAAATTTATCATTTAAATTGAATTTCTAACTTGGGAGTCTGGATTATATTGGGAGTCTGGATTATACGGGCTTTTAAACTTTTACATACAATTATTTTTACATTTAATTGTAAGAGTGAAGCTAAGTGAATTACACTAAATTAGTGTTTATACTAATATTATTCTGTTTCTTTATTCTAATTCAAAGGGGAAACGCTGCATTAACCGCAAACCCCAACCCTCCTGCAATTTCGAATGCGGTAATAGACGTAGGCCAAATTACGGTGATCAATACAATAATTACACCAAATGCCGGCGGTGGAGAGCTTGGTTATACAAGCAACTGGTTTTATACTAATTCAATAAATGCAGTAAATGTACCCAATTCTAACACAATACCTTTCACGATAGCCAATACACCAACACCAGTTAACATTATACTGATCGTGAATGCAATAAGCAAGACAGTGTTGAATATACAAGAAGGAACATACGTAGCTGGCCCAAACAGCATAGGAAATACTGCCAGCCTTTCTGGATTATCATTTAACGTTGTATCTACCGCTAACATATTGGGGGTATGGAGTTTCAATGCGGTAGTAATAGATAGCAACGGCATTGGAACAAACACCGTAGTGACATCCAGCGTTGCCCTTACAATAAACAACGCATTGGTATCAACAGTACTGACAGAGTCGAATATAGTGGTCAACCAAGGCCAGACAATAACACTG
>JBGOTD010000044.1:0-6635 GCA_041476285.1 Candidatus Micrarchaeaceae archaeon | reverse complement strand
TGAGGTTGAGGTCCGTGATATATACGTTGCTTGCACTTATCGGAATATTGAACTCCTTTCCTCGAGCATTTTTCTTGGTGAGCGAATCTATACTTATCTTTCCTGTCCTGAGGTTCACTCTTGTCACCTTTCCTGTGGTGCCTTTCTTGCTCCCTGCCATTATCTTCACTGTATCTCCTCTCGATATCTGCACCGATGACTTCTTCAGGTTTAGTTTTTTCTTAATCGCCTTGTCTACATGAGAATGCAGGAAATGCTGCCTCATGTGGAGCGGTGCATTGAATCTGAAGAATCTTTGCTTTTTAGGTTTGCCGCTGCTTATCATTAAACCACTCTTGATGCTATTCCTGCAAGCTTTACATATCGTTCGACTATCTCCCTTGCCATTGCGCCCTTTACCTCTGTGCCTACGGCAAGATTTGTCTCTGTTATCAGTATGCCCGCATTGTCCTCGAACTTCACGCGCATGCCGTTCGCCCTTCTTATCGGCGCCTTCTGCCTTATTATCATGACCCGCACCTTCTTCTTGACGTACTGCGGATTTCCGGATTTTACGCTTGCGATTACCACATCACAAAGCCCGGATCTTGAATATCTGCCCTTTCTGCCTCCGCCCTTTCCTATCCTGTTTATTATCATAAGCGTCTTAGCCCCGCTGTTGTCTGCGCATGTAAGCACAGTGCCCGGTATGAGTACTTTTGATATTCTGGTGGATAGCCCCTTCATTTCTGCACCCTGTCAACTATTTTTGTAACGACGAAAGATTTCGTCTTGCTTAATCGCCTTGTCTCTGATATGACCACTGTGTCGCCGCTTTTTGCGTTGATGCATTCGGGATTGTACGCAGCTATTCTTGATGTCTTTCTGAGTGATCGCTCGTATTTGTGGAGGAATGTCGTGTATGCATGCTCGATTATTACCGTCTTCTTTGCCTTGTCGCTGACCACTACGCCCTCTATCTCGTTGCCTCGTGTTTTAAGCATGCCGTGCGTCGGACATTTAGGGTCATTGCATTCCAAATGATCACATTGTTCTTCTTTTATAAAACTTAAGTGCCTTCTCAGTGCGCTCATATGCTCTAAAGCTTATCTCTTCACCATCGACAACGAAGGATTCGCTGCCGTGTGTAAATTTGAATACAGAGATTTTCTTAACTACCTTATTTATTTTCGAATCATGCCTCAGATATAGAAGATTTTTCGTTTCGTTTATTACTCTTCCTTTAATTCCTACCTGCGAGCGGTCCCTGCAGTTTATTACCTCTGCATCGAGACCTATGAGCTCATGGAGCACAATGTTCTTATTATTATATCCGTGCATTAATTTAAACCTTTCTTTTAGCGTTGACGTTATGTGCGGTGCAAAAATGAATAGAAAGATCGGGCAAAATAGCCGCTTATCTTATGACTACCCTGTCAGACACTCCTGTTATCCTGTCTACATCGTACTTTATTACGCTGCCATAATCAGTCTTGACGAATATTAGGCCGCGCTTCGAGTCGACTTCGGTGATTTTTCCTATGTATGCGCCGATGTCGTTTATCACGCGTTTATCCTTGATTTTTGCACGCCTTATAGCCCTTCTCCTAAGGAAGGTGCTGAATAGCGACAGGCCGTAGCCCGCCATGAGTATGCCGATGCTAAATAAGAGGAACTCCCAGAAGTATATCTGGCCGACTATCCACGATGAAGCGAGGTAAAGCATGGCGATCGCCACTATCCCGTAGCCTACATATGTGCCCTGCGATATCGCCCTGTATCTCATGCGCTTGTTTTCAAGGTCTATAAGCCTGCCGACAAGGTAGAGCAGAAGGCTTACCGGAAACAGGGTCAGGAATCCCTCTACGGACTGCGAGCCCAGGACCAAAAGATCTGTTGTGGTGCCTATGCTGGTTGTATACGCCGCATAGCCTATTATCAGGCTTATCACGAAGAATATCAGTGCGCCTATGTAAAATACAAAACTGAGCCTTTCTATGCTGAAGCCGAAGCCCCTGAACGAGCTGACGAATGCATCCTCAAGCCCAAATCCTTTCAGGACAAGGTAAACTCCTATCAATGCGACAGGAGGCTGCCATCCCAAGTTGAAATAGTAACTTATTGAAAAGAGAAGGAACAAAACCGCAGGTATGCCGAACACTATCCTTGCATAGTGCGGTTCCTTGAGCTTCTCAAGAATTGTGAAATATGTATTCTCGAATCCCTGTGCCTGCTTTATCTTGACTATGTCAACGCTGTTTACCTTTATCCTGTTCTTCAGCAACGGCAATACCCTTGTATCGCTGCTTCCATCAGTGACAAGGACACAGGCATCGCTCTTTAGCCTTTCAAGCACCAGTTCAATCTGCCTTACAAGTTCGACGTCAGCGACGTAACCCTCCTTCTCGGCGCCGGTAACTGTTGCAACATTTACGGAGTAGCCCTTTGACTTCAGCTCGTCGTATTTTTTAACCGCTTCGAACATCGCATTCGCGTCTGAGTCCTGCGGATCGGCAAGAGCCAGCTTTGCGGCCGCCTTAAGGTTGTCGTTTCTTCCTATTACAGGACCGGTTATCTTTGTCTTCCTGTAAAGGTCATTATCTATGTCTACTGCAAGTACCAATAGTCTCTCAACCATCCTATCATATGAAATTGTATCTGCAAGAGCTAAAAACTTATCATTGGGGGCTCTTTAGGAGAAGTTAACTAATGTTTGCTGCCGATGGCAGTTAATCATGCTTTTAGGGAGGCAAGCCTTTTCAGAATAAGGTAAACTGCAGCATATGACGGGATGCTAATTTCGCTGTTTTCGTAGGGCCCGAAACTGCCATTTCCCATATCAAATTTCGGCACTTTTTTTGTTGTTATTTTGATATGGGCTTCGCCAAATGCGATCGCCTCTTTCATCGGATCAAATTGCTGGAGCGCCTTGAGTGACTTGACACGTTTTGCCACAAGGCCTGTATCTCCGTGTATTGTGCCTGGCAGCCTTATGAGATGAAAAACGTCTGTGCTTACATTTTTGTCTATTGCATCGCTCTGCTTTATTGAGATGCTCTTCAGCACGTTGCTCCAGAATTCCGCCTTTTTGGGTATGTTTATCTTATCCCAGTTGCCAGTAGTTATGCCAAGCCTTATCTCAGCATTTTTTCTGACCAGCATCTCAGCATTTTTCTTGTCTATTCCCAATTCCATGAGGTCGCTGACTCCACTATTAAGCGCCTTCACTACTCCATTGGCTAGCTTGCCACCCCATCCGTAATCAGTAGGCTTTGGTCCCTCAAGTCTAACTCCTCTTCTTCCAAGAGTTGGAAAGAATGAACTAAGGTCGATATTGTTTCCTGTTATGTAGTTGCTTATGTTCTTTCTTGCATCGCTATTCAACTTGAACATTTCATCGTTGCGCACATGTATGTGGTAGCCACGGTTCCCACTGAAGTTTATGCTTATATCACCTTCGGAAAATCCGAAGTCAGGGACCAAAAACTCCTCTACGAGTTTTATTGTCTCGAGTTTTGCGCCATCAAGACAATTTTCACATACCCACGAGCTGCTGTGTTCCGTTTTGCATTTCAGGTTCAGGTCACTTGCGTCTATGTCGAAAAGCAGATCGCCGCCTATCCATTTCTTGTTTTCCATTGGCCGCCCATCGGGCTTTTCGTATTCAGAAGATGATACTGATACAAATGGCGGCGCGTTTTTCACAAGATAAGATTTAAGAGTGCTTTCATCCTTGAAGGAATAGTGTCTGTACAGTATCTTCCGCTCGAAATCGCCGAAGCCGAATTCCCTTTTTTCAATGTTTCTCGGCGCGATATTTACGACATTCTCGTAAAACCCTTTCAAAAGTCCTTTGAAGAGCAGGGACTCTTTTTCTCCGAGCAAAAGAACACCAATTAATTAATTCTTACTAATATATAGGAATAAGAATATATTATGCTAAGATGTTCACATGCAACTTAAGGAAGAGATAAAACAGGTAATAATCATAAGATCCGACCTTGACATGAATAAAGGAAAAATTGTTGCTCAAGGCGCGCACGCAGCGCTGATGAGCTATCTTGAAACTGAAAAAAAAGACAAAAGCATCGCAAAGGAATGGCTGGATGCTGGCGAAAAGAAGATAGTCCTCAAGGTCGGTGACGAAGAGGCACTTACAAAACTTTATAAGGCGTTCGAATTCAAAAAGATACCATGTGCGCTTGTCAGCGACGCTGGTCTTACACAGCTGCCTCCTGGCACAAAAACCGCGCTTGGAATAGGGCCGTGGAAAGGTTCAGAAATAGATCAATTCACCAAGACCCTGAAACTCCTTTAATTTCAGATGTACGTCAGCCAGTAATCGAATTCCTTGTTTCTTCCACTTACTATTTTTGAATACTCATCTGCAAGCTGTTTTGTAATATCACCGGGCTTTCCGGTTCCTACCTTCCTTGAGTCTATATAAGTTATCGGAGTCACTTCTGCAGCGGTTCCTACGAAAAATGCCTCATCGCATGTGTATAATTCTTCCTTGTGTATGTTCCTTTCTGTGACATCAAGGCCAAGGTTATCTGAAATTTTTATGATGCTGTCTCTTGTTATGCCTAAGAGTATGTCTGCCTCTCTAGATGGTGTAACAAGCCTGCCCTCATCCACAATGAATATGTTTTCTCCAGAACCTTCTGCAACATACCCGTCAAGCGAAGTAAGTATCGCCTCGTCAGCTCCGGTACTCTTTGCCTCAAGATTTGCTATTATGGAATTTATGTAATTGCCGCTTGCCTTAGCCTCAGGTGGCAGAATGAGTGAATTTATCCTCTGCCATGATGAGATTTTGCATTTTATCCCATGCTCTTTGCCTTTTCCAAAATATGCTCCGAAAGGAATTGCAGCTATGAATACGCTTATTTCCTTGCCGTATGTGCTTATCCCTATGTTGTCATCGTCGTAAAATGCAAATGGCCTAATATAACAGGACTCCAGCTTGTTGCGCTTTACGACATTTATTATTGCCTCATGGATTTCACTTTGGGTGTAACCCAAATCCATGCAGTATACCTTTGCGCTTTTGAAGAACCTCTTTATATGATCGTTCAATCTGAATATTGCCGGTCCGCTTGGCGTTTTGTACGTCCTTATGCCCTCGAATATCCCACTACCATACTGAAGAGAATGCGTAAGTATTGGCACTACTGCATCCTTCCTTCTTACTATTTTATTGTCAAGCCAAAAATAAAGTTGTGAATCTTTGGGCATCTAATCAAGAAGTATTACCTAGTAAAGGATTTAATAATATAAGAATGAAAAATCATTAAGGTAATGAGTCGATGAAAACGGAAACAATATCAAGAAAACTCAATTCGTACGGCCTTACTGAATTTCAGAAAAGGGTGCTAATGGCAACGCTTCTGATAAAGAGTGGCAAAACGAAGACGTACAAAGAGATAGCCGAGCAAATAGGAAGCAAGAATGCATATAGGGCAGTCGGAACTGCATTAAAAAAGAATCCATTACCCATAATTATACCGTGTCATAGGGTTGTAAAAAGCGATGGCTCTTTTGGCAATTACAGCAGCGGAGGACCTAAAAGAAAGATTGCACTGTTGAAGAAAGAGGGAGCAATCTAAAGCTTAAGCATGAGTCAGCCAGCAAGTTGCTGGCTGACAACCCCTAACCCATTCACCCAAGACGCTGATCATTCATAAAGCATATCTGCTCCTGATGTAGCTGCTTCCGTAGTACTTGGCTACATTTTCGTTACCCATGCTGTTCAGGAAAGTGTTGCTGAACTGGGTTACCAGCTCGTTTTTGTTGCCCTCAAGCTTTCCGAGCCCTGAAAGCCCAGTTTTTGTAAGACTGAGCGGCTTGCCCTGCTCTACCTTGTTAGCAAATTCCACCAGTCCGAACTCCTTGAGCCTGTTTAAGCAGTACCATATTGAGCTTTTTGAGAATCCGTAGTTCTCCTGCATGTAGTCCACGAAACTCGATGCTGTGTCGATTTTGTCCTTGCCTATCTCAAGCATTACAAGTTGCTCTCTCCTGCTGAGTTTCAAGGATTTAAATTCCACACTACTAGTAGTTATTAGCGCCACATAAACACCCAAGGGATTTAGAAAAATTTTTTGAGATTTATGCAGCGAAAACGTGTGTATTTGGTGTTATATTATATACACACATGCCTACGCTAACTATAAACAAAGAGAACTGCTTCATAAGCCATCTTGTTAGCATTTGCATCTGTACACCAAATATCTGCGATCTTCTAAATCATTAATTCTCTCTACTGTATAAATATATAAAGCTTTTGTATTAACAGGCGCTGTATAAATAATCTAAATTTGTCGGAATAATAGGCTTTTAAATCTTAGATGAGTTATCACCAAGTGTTTATATGAATTATCAGAAATATCTTACCGCTTTGTTATATTCAGTTCAAGTGCCAATCTCTGTTTGGGCAGGATTTGAATTTGGTGTTGGACATTATGTCTTTGGTATAATTCTTACTGCAATAATGATGTGTATAGAAATTACAGCAGTAATTACTTGGATGAATGCACAAACAATAGAAATTAATGCTAAAACCAATAAGTCAAGAAATAATAAAAGGAAAAGATGAATTTATCTAATGCTCTTATCATAGGTGGTGTCTAATTGCTGTTTTTCTGGCATTGACT
>JBGOTD010000043.1:0-6722 GCA_041476285.1 Candidatus Micrarchaeaceae archaeon | reverse complement strand
GGAGGAGATAACCAACCACCTTACATCGACATACCTTTTAGATGACAAGGAGATAGATTATATGCTTAGCCTGAACAGCTAGTTCAGATAGATTTTTAATTATTGGGAATAATTGATTAGTGATTTGATGCAAAAAGCACAAAGCGCAATGGAATACCTCATAACATACGGGTGGGCAATAATAATCATAGGAGTAACGCTTGCGGCGCTTTATGCGCTTGGCCTTTTCAGTCCGTCTGCATTTACAGCAAACCAGTGCATATTCCCGGCTGACTTTGGCTGTCTTAGTGGATTCTTGTATGCAAACGGATCATTAGTCGTAAACTTTGAGCAGTCTACTATTTCGGCGATAAACATTACATCTGCTGGCTGCAATACTGGCGGAACCATATCAAACATGATTGCTTTTGTGCCATCGATATATTTACCAATAGGCGGAAATGTTACATTGCCTCCGCCAGGATCGGCAAATGCGCTTTTGTGTTATTCCAATAGTACAAAATTCGCTTCACAACCAGGTACCCTTTACAGAGGCTATCTTATAGTCAATTATACAAATCTGCAAACAGGGTTCCAGCACGTTCTTGTGGGCAAGCTTGTAGAGAAATCAACCTGACTGTTCCGCTGCACCTACCCCTAGTTCCATCAGGACAAGTTTTATGACCTCCTTTATGTGCTCCCTGTCGGTTTTTATGCTTGCAGCCTGTCTGTGCCCTCCACCTGAAACTGCGCCGCTCGTTGCATTCTTAAGTCGTTCTATCATTTCAAGTATGTTAACTGACTCAAGTATGTCGTTGCTCGATCTCATTGATATGTAGCTGCCATAATGCACAATAGTAACTGTCTTGCCGTTGTTCATGGCTTCTATTTTGTACTGGAGTTTTGAACTGTACCTTCCTGGAAGCGGATAATCCAGCTTTATTTTGGCTATATGGCTGAAATCCAATACGCATATGTTTATTCCTGCCGCATTCCTGTAGTTTTTTATGTTTTTTATCCCAGCATCGATTGTTTCCTCCATGATCCCGTTTGCGCGCCTGAATGTGCTCTCCGATCTCTCCTTGTCTTTCAGCAACATGTCCATCTGCTTTGGTTTGTTGTGAGTCTCATTGCTGCTTGAGGTAAGATAGTCTAGTATTATGGAATTCTTTGTTGCCTCCTCGTTTTTGAAATTCGCATAGGTACTGTAGTCGCTGACCAGTGCCGCCTCTTTTAGATCCTCGACATCTATATCGCCAAGTACTTGCGCGAATATGCATGTAAGTAAACCAGCAGTAAAGCTTGAGGCACCTCCAAAATCGCATACATTTATGTAGTGCTTTACCAGTTCTCTTGGAAATCCCTCATATGGCATGTGATGGTCCAGCCATATTATGTCGCAGACCCCATGAGATGCCTTTATCGCCTCAAAACTTTCAGGCGAAGTGCCGAAGTCTGTTATGAGCAGTATCGGTTTCTCAATGCTCTCATATGATTCGAACAGCATCTTGTCTGCGTAGAATGATTCCAAGGTATACACAACACTTCTGTTCATCTCCCAGGATATTCCCCTCTCGTTTGCGAAAAGCTTGCGCTGCAGTTCTGCAAATGCACGGTATAGTGCTATGCCTCCTGCCGATCCATCGCCGTCATTGTGGAAACGCACGACTATCGGTGCACCTGATATCAACCCTTTCAGAAGCAGGTCTGCAGCTTTTTTTAGTTCTGGCAACATCTTTTTGGCCGTCTCAGCATATTCCTTGCCGCTTAGGTCTATTTTCTTTGTGTTACCTTCCATGTCGACCGTTTTGACATGCTTGGATAATAGGCCTGTATACGCATCAAGTTCTGCCTTATTTTTTATTGATTTTACCTTTTCATCAGCGAGAATGACATTGTCGTAAAGATCGAGCTGGATGTCACTTTTTGTCTGCAGCACCATATCTGCCAATATGTTGTATGTGTTTTCAAGCGGGTTGTGCGCTGACTTAATTGAGGTTACTATTCCTTCGTGTTCTCCATTTTCCATATTAGCACTGTTCGATTTTGAAATTAGGCTTATTTTACAGTATATGACGCGGAAACGTAGCATGCTTGCTTATCCGTGTCGTTGCTTATGTAGCTGCAGTATGAACCGTCATTGTATTTTGATGCCAATTGGACTATGCACGTGTCCTTGTATGTCGAATTTCCTATCATCAGGCAGGAGGATACGTTTTGCTCCGATATTGCCTTCTCGGTAAATACAGTATAGTTGCATGTGTCTCTTATGTATGATGGGGCAGAGGAGCATATTGAGCTTATGTTTGTAAACTGGTATGTGGAATTGCTGCTGTTGAATGAATTATAGCATTCGTTTGATATTACGCCGCTTGTATAGCCGCATAGCAGCTTGTTGTTCGTTGACTTTGCGATGTTGTAGTAGCAGTATGACATTGGTGTTACGTTAATCACTGAAATTGACAGAAAATCAAAGCTTGATGTTACGGACTGGTTTGAATAGTCCTTGGAAATCAGCGTGGTGAGCAGGGTGCTGTTAGTCACATTGGGTAGCAGAGAGCAATAATAGGGAGAGTTTGAGGTTACAGCTGCATTATAGTAAAATATGTAATTGCAAATCGACTTTTGGGAGTAATTGGTTACGAAGTTGCAGTAGTCTATGCTGCTGAACTGGTTCTTTTTTGCTATATTGAAAGCGCATTGCGATCCGTTGTCACCCTTGAGCTGGGTACAGTAGCTTATGTTATTGCTTGAATAGCTCACGTTCTCTACACAATAGTCGTATTGCAGACTGTTTGAATCTATTTTATTGCAAATACTCACGTTGTTCTGCTTTTCCGCCACTTTTGCTATGCATTGGTATGACATCTGGCCTGTGGGTATGGACGAGCAGATGGAATAGTTGCCTGTCTTATTGGCAAGCGCATACATGCAGTTGTATCTTTGCGCTGACAGTATTATGCTTTTGCAGCTTTGGAAAGCGGATTGGTGCACGACGCTATGTCCCAGCGCAAATACTATGGCTATTATGACAAGTACAACAGTCATGCCTATCAGCAAAATACGCCTTTCTGATTCTGTTGTCAGCCGTTTACCATCCTGTTTTGTTTTTTTGAAGGAAAGTTCTTCCTTTATCCCCTTAAACAAAGACATTTCATCATTTACCTACTTGAATACGATGCCGGCCTCCGTTATGCTGTAATGGGAGAGTGCCCTGTCGTGGCTGTTGCCCCTCATTTTCACAACTTCCATAACAAAGCTGTCGACTTTGTTCACGTCCTCCCGATACAATGCGAGTGCTCCGTCAAACAAAAGCAGCTCCTGGCCGAATTTCATCTTTTTCCTGCTATAATATGGCGTTCCCAGCGTAAGTATTGATGTTGTCCCTGCCCTGCGCAGCATTGCGATAAGTGAGGAAACCGTTTTATTATACAAGGGCGTCTTGCCCAACATCAGCTTCAGGAATGATAGTGAATCCACAACCACGACCTGCGCCTCAACAGATTTTATTATGCCCCCTATTTCCGATACCAGGTTGCCCATCGAGTATGCATTCTCAAGTTCGGTGTTTGTAGCGATTTTCGATGCAGTGTCATAGCCATCGATAACAAGCATTCTTTTCTTTATGAGCTCATCCAAATCGGTTTTATTTGTAAATGTGTTTCTTATGTTCTTTACTATGTTTTCGGGTTTTTGGTCAAGCGCCACGAAAGCGCAGGGAATGCTGTTCTTTGCGCAGTTATACAGTATCTCGAAGCTCATCAGCGTCTTTCCCATTCCTGGTCCGCCTGTTATTAGAACTTGGTTCTTTTGAGGTATGCCTCCGTCCAGTATGTTGTCAAGGCCCTCTATCCTTGTTTCTATGCCCTTGAATTTATGCTCCAATAAGACACCGTGCGAGTTTACTATCTAGAGATATTTCATAGGCTAGTTATATAAAATGTTATATAGATTAATTGTTAGTCTGGCCACTACCTGTGGTCAGGTAGTTACTATGAAAGTATCGGCAAAGGGGTTCTCCATATACCTAAATACGCCCACTATTGATGATGCAGAGGCAATAAGGGAAAATGCAAATGATCGCGAGATAGCGATTAATGTACCCAACATCCCTAACCCTTACGGAATTGAAAATGCCTTGCAGTTTATCGGATTTGCGATCCAGAAATACGAACTAAAAGAGGATTTTCATATGTGTATACGCCTTCTTAATGGGGAATTTATCGGATTATGTGCACTGGTCAATATCGATAAATTAAACAGAAAGGCAGAGCTAGGATACTGGGTAGGTGCAAAGTATAGGGGAAAGGGCTTTGCAAAAGAGGCATTGAGGCTTATCATTGGATTCGGGTTTTCATACCTTGACTTAAATAGGATATACGCCAAGGTTCTTGTACATAATGAACGTTCAGTCAATTTGCTAAATTCACTAAACTTCCGCAAGGAGGGAACAAACAGGGATGACGTATTTCATGATGGGAGATTTATGGATGATGTTATTTTCGGTGTCCTTAAAAGGGAATATAAAGACGGTATAGGAGTGATTGTAGAGGATTATTAATCGGGGTACAGTTGTCGAACCTATCTTTATAAACCTTTTAGATGTATAGTATATGATTCTATGAAAAAGAAACTGGTTTTTATAGGGCTTGGGCTTCTAGTAATAGCAATAGTTCTATTCATATTGTCCGGTTATGTTCTTAGCAAGGGTTTTAGCAAAGGCGTAAACCTGACAAATCTTACAGTTATGGCAAATGGCTTTTCATATCTTCCAATAACTTACAATGGCAGCGTTTCGGCAGTGGCAATATATGCGATTCTCAATAACCCGGCAAACCTTTATCTATTGAACAGCAGTTCCTTCTCCAAATGGTACAATTATATGAATTTGAACGGCAGTGCGGTAAGCGGCTACCAGTACGCGCAGCACATAGGAATAAACAGCAGCTACCTGTACAAGAACGCAAGCCTTGAGGTAATACCAGTAAACCTAAAGGCAGGATCAAATACAGGGAATTACTCAGGGGGCATCTATCTTGTAATAGACAATACCAAAGGGAGCAAGTCCTCTGCAATGCAGGTAAACGCTTCCGTTTCATATATTCCATTGGTTGCATCGACAGTCCTGGTAAGCGCAGCATTGGGATATGCGGTTCTTATATTGGGGCTTGCAGGTGTGATATTGATCATATGGGGGCTGCTGAAAAAGGATGAAACAGTAAGGTCAACTGAGGGCAAAGGGGCAACAGCCGGTCAGAAGGAGTATCTAAACAAGCTTTACAAGGGAGTAAAGAAGGGTAAATGAATAGATTTCGTAATCTACTGTTGATGTGTGATGGACGAGCTTCGTGAGAAGATTGCAGGTGAGATAACACTATCCGAGAGCCCTGGGAGCGCAATGAAGAAATGGCGCGAATTTTTCAGCATAACCCAGGTAGAGCTTGCAAAGCAGATAAAGGTATCCACATCGACCATAAGCGACTACGAGAGCAACAGAAGGCTCAGCCCAGGCGTCGGGGTAATAAAAAGGTTTGTTGATGCACTTTTCACCATAGATGAGGCAAAAGGAGGCGATGTAAGGAGCAGCCTTGCAAAGTTTTCTGCAAAGAGCGAGGAGGACGACAAATTCTACAAGATACATGATTTTGCATCGCCGATAAAGGCAGCTGATTTCAACAGGATAATAGAGGGCAGGGTTGTTGCAAATCCAAATTACCTTGATTCAATAAATCTTTTTGGTTATACAAGGCTTGACAGCCTTCGCGTGATACTTGAGATGTCTCCTGCAGAATATCCAAAACTTTTCGGCTCTACGACCGAGCGTGTATTCATGTTCGAGCACGTATCAACCGGAAGGTCCCCGTTGGTTGTCATAAGAGTTGCGCCAATAAAACCAAGGGTAGTGGTATTGCACGGAGTAACCACCATCGACAAGCTCGCAATAAAAATAGCACAGGTAGAAAAGATACCGCTTCTAATTACAAAGCTTGACGTTGACAAGCTCTATGAAAGGCTTGACAAAATATAACCGGTTAACCCCACACGTCTGCCTTTATCTTTTCTTGAGTGATATTGAGTGCAACTAGTGCATCCTTTGCCGCCTTTACGAAAGCAAGCGGACCGCATATGTAAAAAGTTCTCTCGTTCAAGTCCGGAGCGTACTTACTTATCACATCCTTGTCTATATGCCCTGTCTGTCCAGACCATCCGTCTCCCTGCTGCGGCCTTGTGACTGTGATTACCAATTTCAGTCCCAAATCAGTTACATAGCCGTCCAGTTCGTTTTTCCTTATTATTTCGGTAGGGTATTTTGTGCTGTAGAGAAGGATTACATCGCTCTCGGCATTTGTCACTTTTATGTGCCTGAGCATTGAAATGAATGGTGCAAGCCCAGTGCCGCCTGCAATAAACATCACCTTCCTGTTGACTTTGGGATCAAACCTGAACTGTCCGTTAGGGCCCTTGAGTAGGAATGTGTCACCTATTTTTGCATCCACAAAATGGGACCTTCCTATGTGTTCCCCATGCTGCGGCTCTTTTATGACCATGAATTCCATTCCAGGAGTCGAGGGATCTGAAGCTATGGAGAATGCCCTTGATGTGTACCTTGCGCCATTGCCATCTATTCCGGTTATCATCATGAACATGCCGGGATCGAATTGGACCGGCTTGTTGTCCTCTGGCATGAATTTGATTATCAGCACTTCTGGTGTCTCGTCTATTTTCTCCACAAGTATGTATTT